>RZZM01000772.1 GCA_009929845.1 Spartobacteria bacterium | reverse complement strand
GCCGACTGAAACGCTTGGTGTGAGATAGACAAACGAAAGGTATCGACTATCATGGATGAAATACCGCTTTCTGATGAGGAAAAGGGAGATCCCATGCTTGATATCGATACCTTTCTGACGACAGTGTACGTGATGGTCGATGATTTTTGCAAGCAGCACCCGGCCCCAGTGGCGGGGCGGCCTGGTCCGGCCCCCAGTCTGAGCGCGAGCGAAGTGATCACGTTGGGCCTTTTCGCCCAATGGGGGGTATTTGCCACCGAACGGGCATTTTATCGCTATGCCTGCCGCCGCTTGCGGGCGGCCTTCCCCGGCCTGCCCCATCGGAGTCAGTTCAACCGCCTGCTGCGCCACCAAGCGGATCGGATCTGTCACCTCGGCCACTGGCTCGCCGGGGAGATCGATGCCCAGACGTGCGCCTACGAAACGCTGGATGGCTTTGGCGTGGCGACGCGCAATAGCCAACGTCGCTCCTACGGTTGGTTGCCGGGGATTGCTAATATCGGGCGATGCAGTCGCCTTGGCTGGTACGAAGGGGTGCATGTCATCACGGCGACCACCCCAAGCGGGGCGATCACGGGCTGGGGCCTGGCACCCGCCAGCACCAAAGAGCAACCCTTTGCCGAAACCTTCCTGGCCGCCCGCCACACCCCCCATCCCCGACTGCCCGAAGTCGGTGCACCTGCGCGGGGCTATTATGTGACCGATAACGGCTTTATGGGCCACGATCTCCAGCAGCATTGGGCCGACGACTATGGTGCCCACTTGGTCACTCCACCGCATCCGAATGGGAAAATTCACTGGCCACCAGCTCTGCAAACCTACATCGCCAGGTTGCGCCAGATCGTTGAAACCGTGCATGAGAAATTGCTCCATACCTTTCGGCTCGACCGCGAGCGCCCGCACGACCTCACTGGCATCCGCACCCGCATGGCCGCAATGGTCGCGCTCCATAACACCTGCATGTGGCTCAACCAACGCCTCGGACGTGATCGGTTGGCGTTTGCAGATTTGATTGATTGGTAGATCATCTGATCTCACACCAAGCGTT
>RZZM01000771.1 GCA_009929845.1 Spartobacteria bacterium | reverse complement strand
AGGCCGGGCTGGTCACGTCCCAGGCGGTGTAGCCGCGTGCTTCGAAGGTGGCGCGCAGACCGCCGGAAGGAAAGCTGGAGGCATCGGGCTCGCCCTGGATGAGCATCTTCCCGCTGAATTCGGCCACTGCTCCGCCCATCCCGTCGGGGGTCAGGAAGGAGTCGTGCTTCTCGGCGGTGAGGCCGGTCAGGGGATAGAAGACGTGGGTGAAATGGGTGGCGCCCTTCTCGATGGCCCAATCCTTCATGGCGTTGGCCACGACATCGGCCACGGAGGCGTCAAGCTTCTCGCCCAGTTCGATGGTCTTCTTCAGGGATTTGTAGACGGTTTTCGGCAGGCGTTCACGCATGACCTTGTCGTTGAACACGTTGCTCCCAAACATTTCCGTCAGGGAAGTTTCGCTGAAATTCAGGGGCGCATGCATGGGTTTGTAGTCGGTGATTGCCTTGATGGCGTCCCTGCGGGCCGTGAGTCCGTTCATGATATCCTCCAGGACAAGTTGATGTATGCTTTTATTGCTACGTTGATCCGTGATTACAATTGCAAGGCATAAAGCAATTCAGATGCCATTAGTGCAACATACTGAAATATATAAGCACCATGAATTTCGGAAGTAAATAGATTACATTTTTGAAATATGCAATCCCGGCAATCCGGAATTAATTGGGAATTAAATTACAATTTTGCAAAACAGCCCGCCACGCCGCCATCCCCGGCCATGGCGCGCCCTGCCTTGCATGGCGCGTATGGCTGCCGAGACAAGGCAATCCGCGACGTCCGCCTCGCGCGAATCATGCACATAAATGTCAACACGGATTTGAACCAGGCAAATAAGAGTTCAAAATTGCGCAGTGTTCTGCTAGTTTCAGGGCAATCCTCAATTCCAACCCGGAGCCGCCCATGCCCGCAGCCCTTCCCAGCGCCACCAACCTTCATCTCCTGTCTCGATATCCGATCTTCACCGCCGCCAAGACAGTGTGGGGGTACGAGATCCAGGCCACCGCGAGCATTGTCCCGGACCAGCCTCTAGATCCGGATCGGGCCAACGT
>RZZM01000770.1 GCA_009929845.1 Spartobacteria bacterium | reverse complement strand
CATCATCTACAACACCAATCCGAATGACAGTAGCAGTAAACCGGCGACGCAGCCTGACCTGGTGGTCAGTCCGGCCCAGTTGATCGTGTACGCGCTGCCAAATACTCCGGTGAGCGCTAATATTTCGGTACGTAACGATGGGCATGGCGCGGTGACATACAGTATTTCTTCGGACCAACCCTGGATGAGTGCGACACCCAGTACGGGCTACAGTGTCGGGCAGGAAAATACGCATATGATAACATTCACACCGCAGGTCTTGGGTGATTATACCGGGCATATTATCATAAATGCCGGGGAAGCGGTCGGGATGCAGCAGTCTGTCGCGGTGGAATATCGGGTGCGCAATACGGTGCCGGAAGGACAGTTGCGTGTTGATTTGTCACCGGCGGATGCCGTGGCCAAAGGCGCGCGCTGGCGCGTGGGTAACGGGGCGCCACTGATGAGCGGGTCAGTGATCGACCTGGTGGAAGGGTTCTACACGCTCAGCTTCACGGATGTGGCGGGCTATCCGACACCGGCCAGCCGTATGATTCAGATCGTTGAAGGACAGCTTACGACCTCGGTGGGGCGGTACGGGGCCCGTGTTCCGTTGGACTTTGACGGAGACGGCAGGTCTGACTTGAGCGTGTTCTATCCGCATACCGGGGATGCCGCGTGTTACAGTCGTCCCAGCGCCGGTGGCTCGCCGGTGGTGCATATGTGGGGTGATGTGGATGTGCCCGTGCCCGCGGATTATACAGGCGACGGCGTGACGGACATGACGTTCTACTATCCGGCAGCGGGTATGTGGGTTGTCCTTAATGGCAACGGCACCCAGCGGGCGTCCCGTCAGTTTGGCTGGGGACAGGCGATTCCTGTTCCGGGTGACTACGATGGCGATGCGATCGAAGACTTGGCCATCTACTGGCCGCAAAAGGGTACGTGGTACATCTTGCAGAGCAGTTTGAACGCGGTGCGCCAGGTTGGCTGGGGCTGGGGGGTCACGGTGCCGGTGCCGGGGGATTATGACGGCGACGGCAAGACCGATATCGGCGTCTACTGGCACGAA
>RZZM01000340.1 GCA_009929845.1 Spartobacteria bacterium | reverse complement strand
ATTCCGCAGATGAATATCTTTTCGCTGCCGTTTTTTATCAATACCTACGAGAACCTGGACAAGCTGGAGCATGGCGCGACCGGGGAACTGATCTTCGAGGAAATGAAAAAGAAAGGCCTGATGCCCCTGGCCTGGGGCGAGAACGGGTTCCGCCAGTTGACCAACAGCAAGCATCCGGTTCGCAAACCCGAAGACCTGAAGGGCCTGAAAATCCGTGTGGTGGGCAGTCCGGTCTTCATCGATATCTTCCGGGCGATGGGCGCCGACCCCATCAATATGAACTGGGGCGACGCGGTCACGGCGTTCCAGCAGGGCACAGTGGACGGACAGGAAAATCCGGTGGGCATCCTCCTCCCGGTGCAGATTTATCAGTTCCAGAAATATGCCACATTCTGGAATTACCTGGCGGACCCGTTGATTCTGTACTGGTGTAAAAAGGATTGGGATGCCTTCCCGGCCGACATTCAGCAGGCGATTCGGGAGGCGGCGGTCGAAGCCGGCCGCTTCGAAAAAGCGCTGACCCGCGCCGGACTGGATGGCGGGGCCTCCCTGAAAATATTGCGTGACGAGTTTCAATATGACATCGCCGTTACCAATCCTGTGGCGGTGCTGGAGGAAAACGGGATGCATGTACGCCCGTTGTCGCCGGAAGAACACGCGGCCTTCAAGGAGGCCACTCGTCCGGTGTTCGAGAAATGGGTCGAAAAACTTGGCCCTGAAATCTATGAGGCGGCGAAAAAGGATATGGGACTGTAGGCCCGTGGATGCGCATGCGGGCGTCCGGGAATGAACATGAGACAGGACGGCAAAGAGATACCGGGACAGCCTCAGCGATACCGTGTGGACCACCTGCTGGCCGCGCTGACCCTCTCCGTTATGGCCCTGGTGGCCTTTGCGAATATTCTCGGGCGATACCTGTTTGACGCTTCGCTGTCGTTCACCGAGGAAATCACTATCCAACTGTTTGTCTGGCTGGTGGTCATCGGCTCGGGCATGGCCTTCGAGCGGGGGGCGCAGTTGGGGATGACGTCCCTGTTTCGTGTCTTTCCTCGCGCTGTCCAGAAATCTGTCATCCTGTTCAGCGCGGCATTGGGCGCGCTGCTGTTTGTTGTTGTCGATCTGCTGCTCCTTCAAGCGATCTACCGGGAAATGACTATCTTTCATGCCCGTTCGGGTTCGCTCAATGTGCCGGTCTGGATATACTACGCGGGCGTGCCGCTGTTTTCCTGTTTTGTGTTCCGCGGCATCTGGCGTGGCGCCCGTTCCGCGCTGTGCGCGTCTTCGGGGAAAGGGGGCGGCTGATGGAAGCCCTGCTCATCATCACGCTCTTTTTCCTGCTGATGCTTATCGGGACGCCCATCGGGACCTCCCTGGGTGTTTCCGGTATGGCGGCGCTGTTCGTTTTTGACCTGGGGTTCGAGATGGCCGGGGTTAATTTTGTCTCGGGCATCGCCTCCTTTCCTTTACTGGCCATCCCGTTCTTTGTACTGGCGGGTGTGATCCTCGAAAAGGCCGGGCTGGCCGCCGTCATCGCCCGTTTTTTTGAGTTGCTGGTGGGGCGGCGGACCGGCGGTCTGGCGGTGGTAGCCGTCCTGACCTGCATGTTCTGGGGGGCGTTGTCGGGCTCGGGACCGGCTACAACGGCGGCGGTGGGCCTGATCCTCCTGCGGCCCATGATCCGGCAGGGGTACGGCCGGGATTTCGCCGCGGCCACCATCGCCAACGCGTCGGATTTGTCGATTGTTATTCCCCCCAGCATCGCTTTCATTATCTACGGCAGCATCACGGGCGCGCCGGTGGGGTCGCTGTTCCTTGCCGGGATCGTGCCAGGCATCCTGACGGGACTCGCGCTGATGCTGGTGGCCTATCTCATTTCGCGCAAGCGTGGCTACCGGGGGACGGAACAGCGGGGCAACATAATGGAAATCCTGAAGGCATTCCGGCAATCCATCTGGGCCCTGCTGGCGCCGGTCATCATCCTGGGCGGTATTTATGCCGGGGTGTTCACGCCCACCGAGGCGGCGGTGGTCGCGGTCTTCTACAGCCTGTTCATCGCCGTGATCGTTTACCGTACGCTGACCTTCCGCACGCTGATTGATATCCTCGTCGAGGCCACGGTGACCACCTCGGTGATCATGTTTATCGTTGTCTTCGCCGGGATATTTTCATGGGCGGCCTCCACGATGGGACTGATCGACCGTGTCGCCGAATTCATCGTTAGCGTCGCGCCAAACGCACTCGTCATGATCCTGCTGGTCAACCTGCTGCTGCTGGTCCTGGGCATGTTTATCGACGCGATATCCATCTCCTACCTGGTCATGCCGATCCTGATACCCGTGCTGCATCATTTTAACGTGAATCCTGTGTGGTACGGGGTCATATTTATTTCCGCCCTGGCGATCGGGCAGGCCACGCCGCCGGTGGGGGTGAACCTGTTCACCGCCGCCAATCTGGCGGAGACGGATATCGATGGTGTGGCCCGGCAGGCGATCCCGTTTGTGCTGGCCGCCGTGGCGGTGCTGATTATTATTTCGCTGGTTCCGGCCCTGTCCCTTTTTCTCCCGGGCCTGAGTGGAGCATGCCCGTGACATGAACGAGATGCACAAGGCGGATGTAGTGATTGCAGGGGCCGGCCCGGCGGGCCTGATGGCGGCTATCACGGCCGCCCGCGCGGGCGCGCGGGTTGCGCTGTATGAACGTATGGAGCTGCCCGCGCTCAAGCTGCAAGCCAGCGGGGGCGGACGCTGTAACCTTACCAACCGCCTCGCCGAGGCCGATTTCATTCGGGCCTTCGGTAAACAGGGACGCTTTATCACACCCGCGCTCTCCCGCTTCTCATCCCGCGACCTGCGCGCCTTTTTTGAGCGACTGGGGGTCGAGACGTTTTCCAGGGATGGCATCCATGTGTTTCCCTGTTCGGAATCGTCCCGGGATGTCTGCCAGGCGCTGCTCAATGAGTGTTACCGGCTGCGGGTGGCGTTGCGCCCCGAGGCCCCGGTGGAGGACTTGCTGACGTGCGATGGCGCCGTTACGGGCGTGAAGGTCGCCGGCGTGGCCGTGGCCTGCGGACGTGTTATTGTGGCCACGGGCGGAAAGGGGTATCCAGGGTTGGGGGGGGGCGAGACCGGATTCCGGTTGCTGGAGCGCGTCGGACATACCATTACACCGCTGTATCCGGCGAATGTCCCGTTGATCAGCGCCGATCCCTGGTGCGCTGAACTGGCGGGCGTCTCCATTCCGCGCGTATGCGTGAGCGCCCCGTCGGGAAGCCGCCGGCCGACAGCATGGACCGGCGCGTTGCTCTTCACACACAAGGGCGTCAGCGGGCCGGTTATCCTGGATTGTTCCGGGACTGTCGCCGGACAACTTGCCCACGGAAACCCCGTGACCCTTCGGGTCAATTTCCTGGCGGGGCATCCCCTGGATATCCATGATCAGCTCATGCAATGGCGCGCGCACCACGGCGGCAGACAGCTTGTCCGTTTGCTGGGACTGAGCCTGCCCGCTTCCTTGTCAGCGGTTCTCTGCCGACTGGCCGGAGTGCCGGATGATTGCCGGATGGCTAATCTGAGTGCGCCGATCGAAGAGCAACTGGTCACGCGTCTGACGGACTGTCCGCTGAAAATCACCGCCACGGAGGGCTTTGACCGGGCCATGGTCACGCGCGGCGGCGTTTCGCTCAAGGAAATAGATCCGCACACCCTGCAAAGCCGCCTGGTAAAAAACCTGTACCTGGCGGGGGAAGTGATGGATTTGGACGCTCCCTGCGGCGGATTCAACCTGCAGTGGGCCTTTTCAAGCGGCGTCCTTGCCGGAGGCGTCAGATTCTGACAAATAGCGCAAACTGGAGGGCCAGAACGCCCAACGCCGCGGCGAGGCTGAATGATGTAACCAGGAGTCCATAACGGACAAACTCAAGAAAACGGATGTGGACTCCCTTGCCATGGAGAATGCTCAGCCACATGATGCCGGCCAGGGCGCCCAATGGAGTCAGGTTGGCGCCCAGGTTGGCGCCAATAGTGGTCGCAAGCGCGGCCGCAAGCAGGGAACTCCCGGTAAACCCTTGTATAATACCGGCAAAAGCCAGTGTCATCGGAATATTGTTAAGCAGATTTGCGGCCAGCGCGGAACCAAACCCGAAAAGCCCTACCAGGGGCACAGGGGAAGTCACCCCCGCGCGGCGCACCGCGTTCCCAAGCGCTGGAGTAATGCCGTAATATTGCAGCGCGGCCACCGTCACAAAAAGCGCTGTCACAAAGGGGATCATGGACCACGGCATCCTGCCCAGGGTGTGGCGCACACCGGCGCCCCCATGCAGGTCCATATCGCGTCCCTGCAAGCGGGCCCACGACCGGCGCGCAATCAGCATGGCCAGCAATCCCAGCGCAGCCGTGAGCGCGACCACCCACATGGCGACGCCGAAATACGGCGCAATCGCCAGCGCCAGTACACATGCTCCCAGCAGGTGCAGCCCCATGATGGCGCCGGTCCGGTCCGTGATGGCTTCGCCGGGAGGTCCCACGATATGATGCGCCAGTGATTGGCTGATGTCCTTGCCGAACAGGAGCGACAACCCAACCAGGTTGACCAGGCCGGCCGCGAGGGTCGGGAGAAACATCCACATGGAATATTGCGTGAACGTCAGGTGAAAAGCGCCCGCGATAACAATGTTGGTGGGATTGCCCACATACAGCAGCATGCTCCAGGTGTTCGCGGCAAAAAACTCGGCAATCAGGTAAGGCGTTGGATTCAACCGGGCATGCTTTGTGAAGTAGCATACCAACGGCGTAAAGGTCAGGATGATGATGTCATTGGATGTGAAGACCGTCAGCGCGGACACAACAAAATAGATCGCATAAAACAAACGACGCCCATCGTCACCTGCCCAGCGCAACGCGACATGTGCGCAAAATTCAAATACGCCGGTGATGTCCAGAAAAATACTGATGAATACCATGGAGAGAAACAGTGCAAGAATCCCGAAGGGTTGGAACCCGCCACTACCGCCCAGGCCGTGCACAACCTCCGCCCACGGCATCATACCGAGTCCCAGGATAAGAACAGGTCCTAACAACGCCCCGATGAAATAGGTTTCAACCCGCAGCCGCCGCTGCCGAATGCGCAGGTAAAGATAAGGGCGGTGAAGGATTAACCCGATGGTTACAGCGGTTGATGCGGCAAAGACAAGGAGAACCAGCCATTTAGCGTTCATAGGCAGTGTCTGAAAATACTGTGTTCATGGCGGGAATATGGAT
>RZZM01000769.1 GCA_009929845.1 Spartobacteria bacterium | reverse complement strand
GTGCCCGACAGGTATCCGCGCGCGTCACTCCATAGCAGAAAGCGCTCGGATGTGATAAGCCCCGGAATCACGTTGCTGCTGAAAAAGGCGGAGACATCCCCATCAGGCGCCATACCAAACGCGCCGTTGGCGGGGACGGTGTTGGTTACCTGTATGGGTTGGTCCTGTCCGGCCAGATAGAGCACAAACGGGGTGTTGGTGCTGTTATTCAGGATCGAAAGTGAAGCCGAAAAGCGCGCGCATGCATCGGGGGTGAAGGCGATCGAGAGCAGCCCCGCCCCACCGGATGCAATCGTATCCGGCCAGGCGGTAACTACAAAACGCCCGGCATCGGCGCCATTGGTCACGAAGCCGTCAATATGGAGATCGCCATTGCTGGCATTGGTCAGCGTGAGAGTGAGTGTTTTTGTCGAATGGAGCAACACCGGACCAAAGTCGGTGCCCGCCGCGATGGAGGCCGCCGCGCCGTTATCAATGACCGCGCCGTCCAGGCCGTATACATACAGATCGGGCACGGTGTTCATCCACTGTTCGCAATAGGCGTTTTCGTTGGCGATGAGCAGGTCCAGCGCGCCGTCGCCATTGACGTCGCCCGCGATGCCCTGCCAGCTCGTTGCGGCGCCGTAGGCCGTGCCGCTGTCGCTGAATCCGCCGTGTCCGTCATTGATCCAGAGACGGTTGGGCTGGGCGTAATTGCAGACGAACATATCCAGGTCCCCGTCGCCGTCGAAGTCGCCTGTGATCAGGCCGCGGCTGTCATTGGCGCCCAGGGTCTGTCCACTGTCATAAAATATCCCTGTGCCGTCGTTGGTCCAGACGGTGTTGCCCTGCGCGTTGTCGTTGGCAAACAGGATATCGAAGTCCCCATCGGCGTCGACATCGGCGAGCGCCACGTCGCGGCACGAATACTGGCCCAGCGACTGGGTCGTGACGGTGAATGTCCCGTCGCTGTTTCCCCTCCAGAGCGTATTTGTATTGTTCCAGTTTGCAAAGACGGCGTCGAGGAAGCCGTCGCCATCCACATCGCCCACCGCCACCTTCAGGCTGGCGGCC
>RZZM01000339.1 GCA_009929845.1 Spartobacteria bacterium | reverse complement strand
CTTAGCATCTTAGGCGCGGACGTGCAAGTCTGTTGCGGAGCCGCACGGCGGGTGCTTCCGCTATATGTGATAAAGGACATTATCACATGTTTGGGGGCGGTGCGGGGGGCGCCGCACCCTCGGCATGGGGGCCGCGCCGGCGCGACGCGCGCTTCGGGACGGGATGCCGGCTCACGAGGACGGGGGCGCCGGAGCGATGACGCGTGGATCGGCCGCCGTCGCGGCGGTTGCGCGCACCTCGGGACGCCGGGGCGCGCGTCGGTGCGCGCGGGTTGCCGGCGCGACCGCACACCAGGCCATCGGTCGCGCCGGCAACAGGCAGCACGTCGCGCCCGGCTGAGCGTGCCCAGGCACTGGCCAGTCCCTCGATGTTGGACGTGCGCATGATGCGATCCTTCGTTGTTGCCGTTTGCAGATAATCTGGGACGGCGTAGATGTTGGTGGGCTTTTGTTTGCAGTTAATGTGCTCAATTGCGAATAATCCGGGTCCGAGACCATTTGCACCTAATCTGGGCCAGAATCGCGATTTTTATGGGTTGGGATGCGGATGTTTGTGAGTCGCTACACCTATCCTCTCTTCATCCCTTCGCACCGCCTTTCAGGGCGGTGCTTTCGTATTCGCCTGACGGTTTCTCCTGCCACACCTCGGTCATTATCCACCGATCCTTCTTTCCACAGCTTATCCACAACATATTGTGGTTGACATGGTCTCGTGATCACATATATTGTGCCGTACACATCATAGCGTCGAGGCTTTCCATTATGCCCACCAAGAACTCCCATACCGGCCATCGGGATTCAAAAACCGGCCAGTTTACCACCGAAAAATACGCGAAACTTCACCCCGCTACGACGCAGCGCGAATCCATCCCGAAGCCCGGACGGGGCGACACGGGACGCGGCAAGCGTAAGTAACCGGCCCGATCACGGCTCATCTGGAGACCCTCTATTTTGCAATTCATCTACAAGGACCTTGGCTTCCGTCACAAGGGCGAAATCGTGGAGGTCAAGTTGACCAACGGCGCGAATGTGCGCCTGATGGACACCGCGAATTTTTCCAACTACAAGGCCCGGCGCGATCACCGCTACTACGGCGGGCTTGTCCGGCGCTCACCTCTCAGGCTGGCCATTCCCCGCTCGGGGAGTTGGCATGTCGCCGTCGATACTCAGGGCTTGCGCAACGGGACGCGGGCATCCATCCGGATGGTCCCTGGTCCTTTGCCGGAGCTAAAGGAAACGCCGCTCTCGTCCGTTTCAGGACTTGTGCGGGATCGTGAGCCTTTGATGGTAGAGGGAGATGTACGCGCTTACGATGTGTTCATCTCCCATGCTTCGGAGGACAAGGAGGAGGTCGTTCGGCCTCTTCACGAGGCCCTGATCGCCGAGGGACTTTCAGTCTGGTACGACGAGATCACCTTGCGCATCGGCGATAGTCTTCGCCGAAAGATCGACAGCGGCATTGCGAGAAGCCGTGTCGCTCTTGTGGTGCTATCACCGTCATTTCTTTCCAAAGGCTGGACGGCCTACGAACTCGACGGCATCGTTTCGCGCTCCGTCGCCGGAGAGCAGCAACTTCTGCCGATCTGGCACAATCTGACCAAACAGGAGGTGATGGACTTTAGCCCGTCTCTGGCCGACAAGGTTGCTCGCAGTACCGTCAGTCATACGGTCGAGGACATCGCACGGGAAATTGCCGAACTGCTTGAGTAGTTCCGTCAAGCCGCAGGAACAGTGCGTGGGGCAGGGCGTGGATTAGGCGTGGGCTCCGTTCCGCCGTAGCGCCCTACCCTTTTCAGCCTTTCGCACCGCCTTTCAGACGGTGCTGCGTTTATACGTCCGAGGTTCCGCCCTCTTCTTCCCTTCCGCCTGTTCAGCCGTCGGCGCGCTCATGAGAGCGTCGGGGTTACCTTGGCAGCCACAAACCTCGGCGAAGTCCTGGCGTGCGCGCGTAGTCCACGCCCATTCGGCCACTGATTCCACGCTGATTCGACCACTGATTCCACGGCCATTCGGGGTAGACCCAACAGCCATGTCACCAGGGGCCATTTGGGATCAGCCAGGCGTTACGGCGCTCTCGTCCGGTGGTGCCATGGCCCGGTAGAGTGTAGCGCGGTGGCTGACGCCCCTCATCTGGGAACACGTCAACCCGTATGGACGGTTCGATCTCGACATGGAGAGCCGGCTCCCCCTCGACTGAGCCGAAATGGCCCCTGGTGACATGGCTGTTGGGTCTACCCCCCCTCTACCGGATCCGCGCGCGTCACGCTCGATTGCCTCGGCATTTTTTTCAAATTTTCGCATTTTCCTACGATTTCACTCGGCGATTGGACTCCAGGTCCGAGGCGCCGCGCGACGGCATGGGCCTGGTGGGCAACCGCCGCAGGCGTCTCAATGGGCAGCCCCCAAATGCGGTGCATGCAACCCAAGCTCGCAGCATATAGCAAAGCGAAAGACCGTAGAACGTCGTTTCAACCCCTTGATCGGAAATTGGTTTCGGAATAAATTAGACACTCTATGTGCCTGCTTTAGGCGGCCAAGGTGCCATTAGTGCTTTGGTCATCAATATGGCTACCTAGTGTAAGGTAAGGCACCAACGGTGCAGTTCCAGCAGCCGTACAACCATCTCACGAACAACGATATATTGGAGTACCGATCTGTAGGGCTAGAGGTATCGGGACCGTTCATCCGTCGAAATCGGGTTCGGCACTTAAGGAAATCGAATGACAGAGTATCAAAGTGAAATACGGCCGAGCCAAATATCTGCCTTACTAGAAAAGGTCCGAAAAAAAAACTATGGCAAGTACCTTATGCGTATGCGTATGGAACGCATACGGTCGTTTTCTGGAGTCTTAGTAGACTTTGAGTTTCCTGTTACCGCGTTAATCGGCCCAAATGGTGGTGGAAAATCAACGATTTTAGGCGCTTCGGCTTGCGCTTACAAGGATATAAAGCCTGGGCTGTTTTTTCCAAAGAGTGCCATCGGCGATGACTCGATGTCTGATTGGGTCGTTGAGTACGAAGTGGTAGACAGAATTGCCAACCCAAGATCAGACGTTCGTCGGAGTAGTAGATTTCGTCAGCTAAAGTGGGTTCGAGGAGATGTATTGTCTCGTGACGTTTTGTTTTTCGGCATCAATAGAACTGTACCTGCTGCGGAAAAGACCAAATTCAAAAAGTTGATGAAGCCATCCTACAAGCACGGTGGCGAAAAAAGAGAACTTCTGCAGGGAGTTAAGGATCAGGTCGAAAAGATACTTGGCAAATCCATCGATGCGTTTCGTGTAACCGACTATGGTCCGGATGATTGGTTCTACATCGGCGGTGACGGCCACAGCCAGTACTCAGAATTTCATTTTGGTGCTGGAGAGGCTTCTATCATAAGAATGGTTTCGTCGATCGAACTGGCGAGTGATAATGCCCTTATATTAATTGAAGAGGTAGAGAACGGGCTTCATCCCATCGCGGTGCGACGGTTGGTGGAATATCTTATTGATGTTGCAGGACGGAAAAGCGCACAAGTAGTATTCACCACGCACAGCGATTATGCGCTTGATCCTTTGCCGCCAGAAGCTATTTGGTCCGCAGTGGAGGGTTCGGTGCAACAGGGAAAACTTTCGGTTCATACCCTGCGAGCCGTGTCTGGACGTGTCGATAGGAGGCTCGCTATATTCGTTGAGGATGAATTCGCTAAGCATTGGCTTGACGCAGTGCTAAGAGAAACACTCGGCTTGCAATTTGACGAGCTTGAAGTGCATGCCGTTTCGGGTGATGGTAATGCATTGAGAATACATAAAGGGCATCGTGAGAACCCGGCAATAGTAACCAATTCGTTGTGTTTTATTGATGGAGATTCTCGGCAAATAGAAAACAAGGAATTTGGAATATTTAGGTTGCCAGGTGAACAACCAGAGCTAACCGTTTTTGAAGCTGTGGTGACGAACCTTGATGCGAATATTGCGATTTTGACGGTCTCGTGCCAGAGATCACCAGAATCTCAAGATCATGTGAGAAAATCCATACAAGAGGTGCGTAGAACTAATAGGGAGCCTCACTTGTTATTCAATCAAGTTGGGATCAAGGTCGGTTTTGTCTCTGAATTAATCATCCGTGGAGCTTTCTTGTCTCTGTGGATAAGAGAAAATCCGGAATTGGTTAACGAACTGGTTAACCCGGTAGTAACTCTGTTGAATGATGCCGAAAAAAAACCATAGCCATAGCAAATACAGCCGACCCGGAGGCGGGCCTTGATCATCGTTTCTCCAAAGACCTCGCCGTCCACTCACTTAAGTAAGGTAAGTCTTTAAAAATCAGAGTCTTGTCGTCTCTACCAAGGTTGCACCGCGGCAGGTTGACCGAACGATGATCAAGGCCCGGTTCCGGGTCGGCTGATGGCTAGTCTTATGCTTCAAGGAAAGCTTTATGCAAGATGTAATTGACGCAGTATCCAATGCTATTTCTCTAACCAAACGGCTTAGAAATATTAGTGAAAATATCAAGGAGGCTGAGTTTAGAAATATTGTCGCTGACTTGAGCGTCGAGCTGGCCGAGGCAAAAATGAAGTTAGCCGATCTCATCTCAGAAAATGCAGATCTAAGGAAGCAGCTTTCGGAGATAGAAACGGCTCCCGGTATTGCTTGCCCAAGTTGCAGGAAATATACCTATATTGTGGTCAAAAGCGAGCCTGACAAGACATTTGGTGATTTAGGGGGATTGAGAAGAACGTATCAATGTTCCGCATGTGGCCTTAAAGAAGAAAAAATTGAAACTTAATGAATATGGTCGCTCGCTACACTCGGACGATCTAACCTTATTCGTTAGGTGTTACTGCGACCTGAAGGATTGTGTGCAGCATGCGATGTGATCGGTTGCCAACGACTTTGGCCTCACGACTCAGCCACTCCACCCCTGCCGCATCAGGTTGTCGATATCCCGTCGTGCCAGCACGGCGGCGCAATCCCGCCAAGCGTCGTTCGCCGGCTTGATGCTGTCGTTGTAGCGCAGGTCGAACCCGGTCGCCTGGCGGCGCTCCTCGATGTAGCGATCCATCTTCTCGCCCAAGGTCTCCAGATCGTCGATCCAGGTATCCTTGACGGTGTCGGGCAGACCACCGAAGAGGTCGTAGCGGTTGCGCATGCGCTCGGACAGGCGCGCGTAGACCGGTCTCGTCGACCGTGCCCTGATGCACGAGATTGAGCATGTCCACGGTGGCGCGCGCCTGCCCGAAGCGTTTGATGCGCCCGATGCGCTGCTCCAGGCGGGTCGGATTCCA
>RZZM01000041.1 GCA_009929845.1 Spartobacteria bacterium | reverse complement strand
GTGATTTTATTGCTGATTCCCGTTGTCCTGACGGGAACCTACGGCTGGTTTTTCTTCGAGCATGAATTATTTGTACAAAACTGGAACGTGGGTCACGCCTCCTCCTCCAGCGCGATCATGGCTGCTGTCGTCCTGTGCATATGGAGTTTCATCGGTGTCGAAAGCGCCTCGGTGAATGCTGGATTGGTCGAGAACCCGCGGCGCAATATCCCGCTGGCGACCATGATCGGCACCTGCGTGGCCGGCCTGGTGTATTTCGCGTCCAGTACGGCCATCTCCGGGATGTTTCCCGCCAAGGAGGTCGCCGCCTCGGGCGCCCCGTTCGCCCTGGCCGCAGGGCATATGTTCGGAAAATGGAGCATGCCGGTCGTTTCCGCGGTCACGGCATTCGCCTGCCTCGCGTCCCTCGGCTCCTGGATCATGATGATCGCCCAGGCCGCGGCGCGCTCCGCCAGGGATGGCGCGCTCCCCGCCGCCTTCGGCGAAAAAAACAAAAAAGGCATCCCGGCCAAAGGGATTGTGATCACTTCCATTTTCCTGACGGTGCTCATGCTGACGCTGATGATCGTCTCCAAGGGCGGCAATACGCAGGATATCTTTGGGGAGATTGTCTCCATCACCGTGCTCTTTACCGTCATCCCCTATTTCTACTCGGCCCTTCAGTTGCTGAAGCTGGGCTGCACCGGAAGGAAAAAAGCCATCTTTGTGATGATCGTTTCCGTCATTGCCTGTGTCTTCTGTTTCACGGCGCTGGCAGGCGCGGAACATGCTGAATTGATCTGGGCCCTGGCGGTCATCTTTGGCATCCTGATGTTCTACACCACCAAGGACCGCGCCGCGTTCGTAAAAAACCAGCAGGCCCTGGTCCATGAACATGAGTCCGATGCCCCTGAAAACTGATCAGGATACCTGGGCAGGGTCATATTCGGCATGAAATGGCGGCGCATAGTCCCGATTGTTGTAGTGGTTCTCGCGGCGCTGCTTGTCAACGCCTGGAGCATACCCCCGTCCGATGTGCCGGACCCGTTGGCCTCCGTCGGCAGGCAGGTCCAGGATTCAGGACAGGTGCTCTCCGAAGAATACCTGGATTTGATCGATTCCCTCTGCCGGGAACTTCAACGCGTGACACAGGCGCAGATGGCGGTGGTCACGGTGGATAATCTGAATGGCGAACCGGTCGAAGATTATGCCGAAACACTCTTCCAACAGTGGGGCATCGGCGATACGGACCGTGACGATGGACTGCTTATCCTGTTTTCGCGGGACGACCGGAAGGTCCGCCTGGAAGTGGGCTATGGGCTCGAACCCGCCATCAATGACGCGCGGGCCGGACGAATGCTGCGCGATATCGCCACCCCTAAATTCAAGCAGGGCTACTACGGGCAGGGCCTGTATCTGCTGGCGGTAGCGGTGGCCGACCATGTCACCCGGGCATCTGGACAGCCGTATGACTTCACCCTGCCCGACCCGCTCCCTCCTGAAAGAATCCTTTCCTCCTCCTCCGCCGCCTCGTCTTCCGCCATCGCCCTGCCGTATCCGACGGCCCTCCTGATCTATACCGCTCTCCTTCTCGGGTTCTCCGGTCTGACGACCATTATCTTCCTCCTACGCTTTCATGCCTACAGGGCCCGGGCCGCCAAGGTGCACCTGTCAAAAAAATACCTGTTCGGGGTGCCCGCCCTGTCGGTGCTGGGTATGGCGGGGTTTATCGGGTTGATTATGCTGTACGACAAGGGCATCATCGGCTTCTTCATCATGTTCTTTACCTTCCTGGTCACCATCCCCCTGCAATGGCTGTTGCGGCAGAAAATGCTCGCCAAAGCCGAAGCCTACACGCCCGACTGCGCGCGCTGTCATCGGCCCATGCGGTTGATTGGGGAAGAGGAAGACAACCAGTTCCTCACGCGTGAAGAAATTGCCGAGGAAAACGTGTTGGGCATGGACTATGAATTCTGGGCCTGCGACGCCTGCAACCGGCAGGAACGGTTCAACGTGCGCCTTGACGGCGCGGACCGCTGCAAGCAATGCCGTCGCTACACCCTGCTGCACCATGAACAGATCATCACCAAGGCCACCACCAAACGGAAAGGAAAAAAGAAGGTCACCTCCACCTGCGCGAATCCACTGTGCGCGTATGTACACACCCGCTTCGTGACAATCCCCCGCGTCAGCAGCAGTTCCTCCGGCAGCTCCCGCAGCGGGTTTTCCTCCAGCGGCGGCGGCTCCTGGGGTGGCGGCTCCTCCGGCGGCGGCGGGGCCTCCGGAAGCTGGTAATTCCACCGCAAGCAAAAACGCACTGGCCGGCCGACTTGTTGGATGATACAAGGTTGACACCATGAACGCCACAATAATGCAATCACTCGCAACAGCCAATCCGCCCTTTTAAATGCCCGCTTATTTCGCCATGCTCATCCTGCCCCCGCCCCCTTCCCGGGAGTTCCCATGAAGACGCGTCATTCCCTTGGAACCCGGCAACGCCTCGGCCAACCCGACAGCAAGCGGGCCCTGAACCGCGAAATCTTTACCACTGTGGCCCCGCGCTATGACCTTATCACCCGCCTGCTCTCCTTCGCCCGCGATCCCGCATGGAAAAGACACATGATCCAAGGCCTGCCGTCCCTGCCGGCGCCCGTCTGCCTGGACCTGGCCTGCGGCACCGGCGATATCACCCGCCTGCTCGCGGACCGTTATCCGCGCGGACGAGTCATCGGCATGGACTTCACCGAAGCCATGCTCGACATGGCCCGCCAACACCCGGTCCCGGCCCCCGTGGAATACCTCTGCCGTGACATGGCCCAAACCGGCCTCAAGGATGCCTCGGTGGACATCGTCACCGGCGGCTACGCCCTGCGCAATGCCGGCGATCTCCACGCCGCCCTGTCGGAAATCTTCCGCATACTCAAACCTGGCGGCTGGGCCGCGTTCCTGGAATTTTCCAAACCCCACACCCGCCTCCTCCAGCGTCTGGAATACGGATTGCTGACCTTCTGGGGCGGCCTTTGGGGCTGGGCCTTTCATCGGAACCCCGGCATCTATACCTACATCGCCGAAAGTCTCGCGCACTTTCCCGACCGCCCCGAACTCCACCATATCCTGCAGGCCCATGGCTTTTCCATCCAGCGCTCCTCCCTCCATTTCTTCGGTGTCGCTGAATGCCTGATTGCCTACAAAAACCCCAAACAGGTGCAATTAAGCGTGATGCCAGTTGATATATGAAAGGATTTCCAGATGAAATGATTGTTATGCGCTGTATGCTGATGGCCGCGCCTGGCGGTCTCATCCGTGCGGGCGGAGGCCTTCAGGACTCCCGTGCGGGCGGGACCGAGCATGTCCCTGATGTACAGGGCAACCAGCAGGCCACGCATAATCCCCACGAGGGAAGAGGCTTGTTGTACCGGCTTTAGCCTGCCGCGCACGGCAGGCTAAAGCCTAGCCGTTCCTTCCTGAACAGTCTATTCCCGGGCCCCGGTGACGTCGCCGATGGCCTGGACGGACCATGCCGCCGCGTCGCTGTCGATGGCGCCTCCCGATGTGAAGGAGGTCCAGCAGATATCGTTGGTGTCCGCGCCGTTCCAGTATAGCGAGCCATCCGCGTCGAAGTAGAGCAGGTAATACCCGCCGTTCGCATTGTGCCGCATCAGCAACTGGTCGGCGGCGGGCTCGCTGATACTGTTGGTGGTGTTGAAATTGCCCAGGCCCTCCAGCGTCCAGAGGGTGGCCACGTTGAATGCATCCGGCTGGGTTCCACTGAGCTGTCCGGTTCCATTGTCGCTGAAGAAAAGGATGCGATTGGCCGTCTTGGTTTTTCCACCCTGTTCAAAAGTGTTCAGGTTGCTCAGCAGGACTTCATCCTGCCCGTCACCATCGACGTCGCCGACGCCCGTCACGGCCCAGTCGGAGGCGTTCGTGGCAAACATGCTGCCCGGGCTCCAGGAGGTCCAGCAGAGATCATTGGTGTTGTCGTTGTTCCAGTACAGGGACCCATTGTCATTGAAGTACAGCAGGTAGAACCCGCCGTCGTTGCCGTGCTGGAGCAGCAGTTGCTCGGCCTGGGGACTCGATGCGCCGACATTGGTGGTGTTGAAGTTGCCAATGCCTGCAAAGGTCCACAGGGTGGCGCTCGAGAACGGAGCGGGCTGGGTGGCGTCGAGTTTCCCGCCACCGGCATCATCAAAGAACAGCACGCGGGACCAGGCCTTGGTCTTGCCGCCCTGCGTGAACGTATCCGTTCCGCGCAGGATCAGTTCATCCATGCCGTCGCCGTTGACATCGCCGATGGCGTCCACGGCCCAGGCGGAGGGGTTGGTGGAATACGAACTGCCGAGTGTCAGGGAGGTCCAGCAGGCATCATTGGTATCAGACGACCAGTACAAGCTGCCGTCATACTCGAAATAAAGCAGGTACAGATTGCCCGCCGAATCCTTGATAAGCAGTTCACTCCCGTCCCGGTCGGGATTGAAATTACCGCATCCTTCCATGGTCCACTTGGTGGCCAGGTTGAATGTCGAGGGCAGGTACTGTGTGTTGATCAGGCCGGTCCCGTCGTCATCGAAGAGCAGTCCCCGGCAGAGGGTCTTGGTTTTTCCACCCTGCGTGAAGGTGTTGGTGCTGCGAATGATAAACTGCACCGGGGGCAGGTGCGGAATGCCCGAGACCTGGTTGTCGCCGACCGGCGGGTCAATGAAGGTGGTGCCGTCCTCGGTGAGCCATATGCGGTAGCAGTAGGTGTTGCCCGGGGTCAGCGCCGTGTGCGTATAGGTTGTGTTGGTGCCACTGTAAATCAAGGTTCCGTCGTTGGTCGACGCGGGATAGCTGTCTTTGCTGAACCGGACCATGACCGTGCGGTTGGGCATCCCGGCGGACTCGGGGTCGCTCCAGTGGAGACTGATGCGGTTGGTATGAACACAGGCGCGGAAAGTGAAGGCCGCATTGGTGATCACCATGTCGGCGCTCCAGTAATTGGCGCAGTTGCCTTTTGAAAATCCGTTAAAGGAAGAGGAGAGGCCGACGGAAAGCCCGGAGAGGGTGGATTCCTGGCCGCCGGAGGAGGCGGTCAGGTCATAGGTGGCGCTGGAGGGAACGATGACGGCGAAGTAGCCATTGCTGTCGCTGGTGGCGGTATAGGTCGCGCCGCCGCCGCTGGGGGTGGCGGACAGGCTGGCGGAGGCCACCGGGTTGTCTTCATTGTCCAGCACCCGGCCCGAAATCATTTCCCCGGTTTCATTGGTGAAGAGGTTGAAGATGATGGCGTCCATGATGTTGTAGGTGTAATACGCGTCGATGTTGGGCAGGTTGTACCAGGCGTCATCACTGCCGCCCCAGCCCATGTTGATATGGTGATAGGGGGTCCCGCTGCTGTAGCCGAACCCGTCACAGACTACCGCGTGACCGCCGCCGGAACGCCGGATGCCCATGAAAACCGGCAGATGTCCGGCCAGGTTGGAATTGAGGATATGATGCAGGTTTGTGGTCGGCACGTCGTCCCAGTCATAAATATAGATGGCATTGCTGAATTGGAAAATGTTGGTCATGGCCTCCTTCGCGGCGCCGAACCCGGCGGTGGAGTTGCCGGAAGAATACGACATCCCCGCGCCCACGCCCGCGTCGGCGCACAGCGCGCCGATCATGGCCCATTGGCTTTCATTGTAGACGGCTAACGAGGGTTGCAGCGGCATCGCGTCCCAGTCGTAGGCCCCTCCGGCCCCGTCGCCGCCGCGGGTGGTACGGTTCTGGGGGGTGCTGTTGACCAGGACTTCATTGGTGTGGATGCCGATGGCGGCGGTCGGATAACTGAAATAACGCATAAGCTGTGCCATGGCCGTGGCTACGCACCCACAAATATAATTGTTGGGGGTATAGTAATTGTAGCAGTTATATCCCTGGACCGAGCCCTGGCTCCAACGCGAACCCATAAGGGTGGCTACCCGCACATCGTTGATCGTGGCGGACCCGCCATAGCCATCAGTCCATACCCCGGGATTCGGCGTTTCAGATTCTCGGCTTCCGCGCCCGGCCCGCCCGTCCACTTCCTGCCCCGTGACATCGCCGAATTCCGCGGCGCGGTAATCGAGGCCGGCCTGCTCATAGCGCGTCCAGCGGGTCTGCATGTCCTGCCCGTACGCCAGGGCCGGGTCCGCGGCGGTGGCCTGCAAGCCGCGTGTTCCGGCCTGCATATTGTCCAGGGCCTGCTGCTGGCGGTCGGCCCGATCGACCCGTTGCGGCATATCTTTATCGAGCATAATGCGCAGTGGATTTTCCGGATCATTGAGCGATGCCGGATCCCCATTGGCGCTGAATGCAATGACCGGTTCGATCAGGTTGTCCGGCGCCACATAGAGGAACCCATGGCCTGCAAGCGCCACGATGTAGCCCCGTAGTTCACCCGTCTCGGCATAATCCGCCTGGATATCTTCTATGGCGAAGGCCAGATGCTGATCCATGCGGAAGGAGGACTCGCTCAGCCATCCATAGATCATATTGCGTACAGACGAATCACTGACTGGCGCTCCGTATGCATACGGAAGTACCGTTGAAAAACAGATCACCGCCCCCAGCAAAAAAATTACGTTACCCAACCTGTGTGCCTTCATGTTAACGCTCCATTCGTTTATTAGACGTTGCATTCCTTGAATATAGAGAAAAACATCACATACGTTAAGGTACCATCGGCCATATCAGCCGCTTACAGTATATATTTTGAACATTTCTTGCGCAAACGGCAGATTCTGCCGCGGAAAAACGTTGAACTTATTTGCTCCTTCCGGGCATGTATCACGTCGGGGATTGCCAGGGCGTCTGATGAAAATAATGTTTTTTTTCTGGAAATCTGGATGACGCGCAGCATAATGCGCGGACTATGAAATTATTTGTCACAGGTGGCGCCGGATATATCGGCAGTGTGACCAGCGAGCTGTTGCTGGACCAGGGTCATGACGTGGTTATTTTTGATAACCTGGGACGGGGGCATCGTGAGGCGGTCGATCCGCGCGCGGAACTGATTGTGGGCGATTTGCAGAACCGGCAGGATATCCGTGAGGCCCTGCTGGCCTCGCGTCCGGACGCCGTGCTCCATTTCGCGGCCTTCGCGCTGGTCGGCGAGTCCATGGAGTATCCCGAACGGTATTTCGACAACAATGTGATCGGCGGCATTCACCTGGCCGACAGCATGGTGGAGGCGGGCGTGCGCAAGATCATTTTTTCCTCGACCTGCGCCACGTATGGGCAACCGGATGTCATGCCGATGGATGAAGACCTGCCGCAATGCCCCACCAATCCTTACGGCGAGTCTAAGCTGATGCTGGAGAAGGTGCTGTTGTGGTATCAGCGCCTGCACGGGATGGAGCCGGTATTTCTGCGTTATTTCAATGCCTGCGGGGCGACCGAAAAATTCGGCGAGGACCATGATCCGGAGTCGCATCTGATTCCGCTCTTGCTGCAGGTGCCGCTGGGACAGCGCGGGAAGGCCCTGATTTTCGGGGACGACTACGACACGCCGGACGGCACATGCGTGCGTGATTATATTCATATCGTGGACCTGGCGGAGGCGCACATCCTGGCGTTGAAAGAGGGCCTGACGGGCGCGTTTAACCTGGGCACCGGCGACGGGTTCAGCGTCAGGCAGGTGCTGGATGTCGCACGCGAAGTCACCGGTCATCCCCTTCCCGCCGAGGTGGCCCCGCGTCGTTCGGGAGACCCGGCCAAACTGATTGCCAGTTCCGCGAAGGCGCACCGGGTGCTGGGGTGGCAGCCGAAGTATCCGGACCTGGAAACGATTGTGCAGCACGCGTGGAACTGGCACAAGGCCCACCCGAATGGATACGCGTCTTGAGCCGTTTCCCGTTTTTATGTACCCCCAGGTGGTGAGTATGCGTCCGGCAATTGAACTGATTACAACAGGCAGCGAACTGCTTAACGGCAGGACCGTGAACCGTCATGCCCAGACCCTGGCGCAGCAACTGGACACGATCGGGCTGACTATCGCGCGGGATACAACCATCCATGACAACCGACAGGACATTATCGACGCCTTGACACATGCCCTGGCGCGCGTGGATATCGTGGTCCTCAGTGGCGGGCTTGGTCCGACACAGGACGACATCACCCGTGAGACCGTAGCCGAATGGCTCGGACGAAAAACGGTGATGCACCAGCCCTCGCTCGAAAAAATCGAGGCCTTCTGCGCGCATCGCGGCGTGGCGTGTACCCCCTCGCGGGCGCGCCAGGCGCTGGTGGTCGAGGGCGCGGAAGTGCTCCCCAATCCGGAGGGCGCGGCGCCCGGCGAATGTATCGCCTGGGAGGACAAAGTCATTTTCCTGACGCCGGGGCCCCCGAATGAATTCCTCTCCGTGGTTTCCCTGGGCATGGTGCCCTGGTTGAAAGCGCGTATCGCGCCCGGGACATTTCGTCAGCGCATCTTCATGACCTGCGGTATCCCGGAGGCGGATATGCTGACCAGCTTTGTGAACGCCGCGTTTCCTCCCGAGGGGATCGATATTGCCTATTGCGCCGCACCCGGACGCGTGGAGGTGCGCCTTTCGGCCGCCACGGCGGATGTGGACATCGACGGCGCAACGCACCGTTTGCATGAACTGCTGGGCGATGCATTATACGCGGAAGAGCGCGTTTCGCTGTCCGAGGCCCTGGGGCGAATGCTGCTGGAGCGAAAAAAGACGGTATCCACCGCGGAGTCGTGCACCGGAGGTTTGATCGGCAAACTCCTGACCGATATCAGCGGCAGTTCCGCCTATTACCGGGGCGGGTTGATCGCCTACGCCAATGAGGTGAAAACAGCGCAACTGGGCGTGGATGTACAAACATTGGCGGCGAAGGGGGCGGTGTCCGAAGAGGTCGCCTACCAGATGGCGGAGGGCGTCCGGCGGCGTTTCCAGTCCGATTACGGGATATCCACCACGGGGATTGCAGGGCCGGACGGCGGTACGCCGGACAAGCCCGTCGGGCTGGTGTATATCGGAATTTCGGATGAACGGGCCACCACCGTGCACCAGTATATCTTTGGCCGTCAGCGCTCCAGCAACCGCGAATGGACCGCGCAAGTGGCATTAAACCTGTTGCGCCTTCGCCTGTGTGGGCCCGGTATGGATACTATTGCGGCCCTTAAATAACGATTTTCTGTTTAAAATGGCCCCGGAAGACCTTAGATTTGTTGTTTTTGAGCCATTTTTTGAAGAAAAAGTTGATTTCTATCAAATTTTGTTCTCATTTTTCATTGCCCGACCCCGCATTCCCCCTCATACTCTCTATTTATGCTTTGTAACTGAAGAAAGAAGAGAAAAGGAGACCGCATGCCGAATATAGCCCAGGTATTAAAAGAAGAAATCAGCCGACTGGCCCGCAAGGAAGCCAAGCAGGCGCAGGATGCCAACAAAAAGCAGTTTGCGGAGATGAAGCAGAGCATCCGTGAACTAAAAACGCGTGTCGACACCCTGGAAAAAGAGAATAAAACCCTTAAAAAAGCGCAGGCGAAGACGACCGGAAAAGAAGACACTGGAGAACAGTCCCCTCCGAACATTCGCATCACGGCCAAGGGCATACTCTCGCTGCGGAAGAAACTCAAGCTCTCCCAGGCGGAACTGGCCGCGCTCCTGGGCGTCAGTGCGCAGTCCGTTCACCAGTGGGAGCGCAAAGAAGGTCGGCTTTCATTCCGGCGCGCCACACTGGCCCGTTTGGCGGAAGTTAAGGAATACGGCATCCGCGATGCGCGCAGGGCGTTAGAGGAGATGGGGCAATAAACGGCGCAGCCAGCCCTCAAGCCCAACGAGGTAAATCTTCTTCCTGTCGGCACTCATGGCCAAAAAACGGACAAAATTGCCTTTTTAGCGCCTTCAAGGAGCGCATCTTGTGCTCAAGTTTTTTATCCGCGCTCCTCCGCGGCTAAGAAAATGGGTTTTTGAGAAGTTCCGATTTTTTCATTTATTTGTTGCCTCCGACCTAAATCCATACTATCTATACCTACTAGCTAGGAAATAGAAGGTGAGGTAGTTATGTTTTGGAGTGTGTATGCGGAGTTGTCGTGGATGGCCTGGTTGACCCTGGCGGTGGTCGCGGGCACTTTTTTGCTGTTGGTTTTCACCCGCTTGCCGGTTGATTTTGTTTTTCTGGGGGGCTTGGGGGTTCTGTTCATAACGGGTGTGCTGGACAAGACGGATGCGTTGAAGGGGTTCAGTTCATCCGGGATGATTACGGTGGGGGTACTTTACGTTGTGGTGGCCGGGCTGCAGGAGACGGGGGGGTTGTATTGGATCTCCAACAATATTCTGGGCCATCCGTGCGGGATGACACGCGCGCAGATTCGTTTGATGGGGCCGGTGACTCTGCTCAGCGCTTTTCTCAACAACACGCCGGTGGTGGCCATGTTTATACCCGTGGTTGTCGAATGGGCAAAGCGCTTGAAACTGAGTCCGTCGCGTTTGTTGATCCCGCTGAGTTACGCTTCGATTTTTGGCGGGATATGCACGTTGATCGGGACGAGTACCAATCTGGTCGTCAACGGGCTGGTGCAGTCGCGCTATGGCACGGGCGGGCTGAACATGTTCACAATCACCGCGGTGGGTCTGCCCTGCGCGCTTGTGGGCATCGCCTATATCCTGTTGGTGGGCAAGAAGTGGCTGCCGGATCATCAGGCGATTTCAACCCAGTTCGAGCATCCGCGTGAATATACGGTGGAGATGCTGGTCGAGGAAGAGAGTCCGTTGATCAATAAAACCATTGAACAGGCCGGGTTACGGCATCTGGCGGGTGGATACCTGGCGGAGATTGTGCGCGGCGATTTTGTGATCAGCGCAGTCACACCGAAAGAGGTTCTGCGGGCCGGGGACCGCCTGGTCTTTGTCGGGATTGTTGATTCTATTCGTGAGTTGCGCAATCACGCGGGGTTGCGTGTGGCCACCGACCAGGTATTTCAGTTGGACGCCCACCGGCGTGACCGGTGCCTGGTGGAGGCGGTGGTCTCCGGGACCTGTCCGTTGCTCAACACAAGCATACGCGAGGGTGGTTTCCGGCAGCGCTACAACGCGGTGGTGATTGCGGTGGCGCGCGATGGGCGCCGGGTCCCGGGAAAGGTGGGGGATATCGTGTTGCAGGCGGGGGATACCCTGTTGATCGAATCGCACGCGGGGTTTATTCCCCGTCAGAAGGACTCAAGGGATTTTTACCTGGTCAGCCAGGTGGAGGACTCGACCCCGGTTGATCATAAGAAGGCCCCGTTGGCGTTCCTGGTGCTGGTGGGGATGGTGGTGGCCGCGGCGGCGGGGTGGCTCAGTATGCTGCAGGCGGCCATGTTGGCGGCGGGGGTCATGCTTGTGGCCGGGTGCTGTTCGCCCGCCATGGCGCGCAGAAGTATCGAATGGAGTGTGCTGCTGGTCATCGCGTCGGCGTTGGGCATGGGCGCGGCCCTGGACAAAACCGGCGCGGCCCAGGCGGTGGCGGGGACCCTGCTGAGCGTCACGGGAAACCACCCGTGGCTGACCCTGGCGGGCGTTTACCTGGTGACCACGTTTTTCACGGAAATTATCACAAACAATGCCGCAGCGGCGCTGATCTTTCCCGTCGCCATGAGCGCGGCGGACCGCCTGGGCGTGAGTTACATGCCGTTTGTCATCTGTATTATGATTGCGGCCTCCGCCAGTTTTGCCACGCCCATCGGCTACCAGACAAACCTCATGGTGTACGGGCCGGGCGGGTATCGTTTTACAGACTTTCTGAAAATCGGTGTTCCGTTGAATATTGTCATTGGTATTGTCGCCGTAACACTGGCCCCCTGGATATGGCCGTTTTAGTGTTCGGCCCGCGGGCTGTTAGTGCGAAAGGAATAAACATCTTCAATGAAACTGACAACAAAAAGTGAATACAGCTTACTGCTGCTGATCTATCTGGCGCGTCACGTGGATGAAGGATTCATTCACCTGGAGGATATTTGCAGGGAGTACAGCATTCCCCGAAAATACCTGGAGCAACTCGTCACCGTGCTCAAGCAGAATCGCCTGGTGAAGGCGCGCCGGGGGGCGATGGGCGGGTATGCCCTGGCGCGGCCGGCGGACCAGATTTGCATGGCCACGGTAATCCGCTTGATGGACGGCGCGCTGGCCCCCACCGAATCGGTAAGCGAATACTTCTTTTCGCACACGCCCATTGAACGGGAGGAGAAAGTGCTGGATATATTCAGGGACATTCGAACCTACATCGCCACCCTGCTGGAAGAGAAAACCCTGGCCGACCTGATCTGAGCCCGGTTTTACAAGCCAAAGAGTAACGTCAGAACTCCTCAATGAACTATTTTTCAGGTTCTTGTCCCTACGTCTTGGGACCAAAACGTTCAGTCGTGCAGTTCAATGCGCATGGCCGCACAGACATCATCGACCTTGAACGGTTTTTCAAGATAGGCCGAACAGCCCAGGTCCCGAATACGGGCCATGTTCTCCTTATTGAGATACGCGGAAATGACAATGATGGGCATGCCCGGTCGGCGTTCCTTGGCCAGGCGGATCAGTTGAAAGCCGTCAATCGGCTTCATGCGGATATCCGTGATAAACATGTCAAAGACCTCCTGGGAAGCCAGGTGCTTCAACGCTTCCGTGCCATTGTTTTCCGAAATTACCTCATGTCCCTCGCTGGTGACCAGGTCGCTAAGCACATGCAGTACATCCTGGTCATCATCTACTATGAGTATCCTCGCCATGTCGTTTCTCCTGTTCCTGTCTTCTATCTGTACTATAAGCTCCTTGCCCGATTTAGAACAGGGGGAATTACAATTTTTTCCTTTCAGTCTTTGCGGCACTCCGTCACATAGGCGCCCAGGTCCCGGGCCGCCCGTTCGGCATAGGCGGCCGCCCGTTGGCGTTTGCCCTTGAGCGGCGGGCCTTCGAGGGCGGGCATAATGCCGAAATTGGCCTTCATGGGCTGGAAGGTGGCCATGTCGATATGCGTGATGTAGTGAATGAGGCACCCGAGCATGGTCGTGCGCGGCAACCGCAGGGGCGGAAGGCCCCGCAGGTGGCGCGCGGCGTTTTGCCCGGCGATAAGGCCGCTGCCGATATTCCCGGCGTAACCTTCAATGCCGCAGAGCTGTCCGGCCACAAAAAGCCGGTCATGAAAACGCGCCTCCAGGGATGGGCGCAACAGGCGCGGCGCGGCAAGGAAGGTGTTCCGGTGCATGTGCCCATACCGAATAAATTCCGCATTTTGCAGTCCGGGAATCATGCGGAAAATCCGTTGCTGCTCCCCATATTTCAAGTTGGTCTGGAACCCCACCAGGTTATACAACGAGGCGGCCAGGTTGTCCTGCCGGAGCTGGAGGACCGCGTGGGGGCGCCGGCCACTGCGGGGGTCGGTCAGCCCAACCGGGCGCATCGGGCCAAAGGCCAGGGACTCTTCCCCGCGTTGCGCCAGCACCTCGATGGGTAGGCACGATTCAAAATAGCGAGCATCACCCGCCTGGACGCCTGTCTCGATTTCCATTTCAAAAGCACGCGGGGGAATACGCTCGGCCGTTACCAGCTCGCTAATGAAGCGTTGGTATTCTTCCCTGTTGAGCGGGCAGTTGATGTAATCCCCGGCCGCCTGCTCGCCACGTCCGTACCGCGAGGCCTCGAACGCGACCGTGAAATCAATGCTCTCCCTGCTGACAATCGGTGCGAGCGCGTCAAAAAAAAAGAGATGCTGCTCGCCAGTTGCCCGGCAAAGGGCGTCACTCATGGCGGGAGAGGTCAGCGGGCCCGTGGCCAGCACAACCATGCCGTCGGAGGGCAAATCGACAACTTCTTCACGGATGATACGGATATGCGGGTGTGCGTCCAGTTGCTTGGCGATCTGCTGCGAAAAACGCTCCCGATCAACCGCCAGCGCGCCGCCGGCGGGCACCCGCGAGTCGTCTGCGCAATGGATGAGCAGTGACCGCAGGGTCCGGAGTTCCTGCTGCAAGACCCCGGTGGCCCGGTCGGCCAGCGCCGAACCCAATGAATTGGAGCAGACCAGTTCGGCTGGCAGAGCGGTCTGATGCGCGCCGGTGGAAACGCGCGGACGCATTTCATACAGATCGACATCGATCTCCTGGCTGGCTATCTGCCAGGCGGCCTCGCAACCGGCCAATCCGGCCCCGATTACTGTGATTTTCTTTTGCATGAAGGCATCTATAGCCCCTTCTCTTCATTTAATCCAGCCTCAGGGTCGCAATGGGCATAGTTTATTTGCATATCAACGCAATTAAATGAAACGCAGGCTTGATTTCACACAAATAATCATGTATGCAGGGTATATATATTTGCACGGTATAGATCATCAGGGATGACAAAAAAAAATGAAAAAGGCAGTGTCATATTGCCAGATAGACGACTCGTATGAGGCCGGCAGGTTTGTCGCGTCGGATATCATCGATAAATTCGGTGGTATGCGCCCGGACATCTACATTGTCTTTGCCACGATTGGACATACCTTCACCAAATTGGTCGAAGGATTCCGATCCGTGGCCAAAGATACGCCGCTGTGTGGGTGTTCCGGTCTGGGCATCATCAGTAATTATGGGTGCGATGAGGCGACCTACAGCCTGGGCGCGATGGGGTTGAAGTCCGACCAAATTCAATTTCACCCGTTTCTTTGCGAAGGGTTGAAAGATAATGACTTCGCGGTTGGACGACAGGTGGGACAGGTTGTCAATGCCCTTCCCGTGGTTCCGGGGGAGGATCGGCTCCTGATGCTGTTGCCGGACGGCTTGCATGTCAATGCCTCAGAGCTTTCCCGGGGCATGGAAGAGAGTCTGCAAACACCGCTCCGGGTGGTTGGAGGTTCGGCAGGAAATGACTGGCGCTACACCGGAACCTATCAGTTCTGTAACGACCGTGTGACAGATAACGGGGTGGCAGGCGTACTCATGACGGGCGCTTTTCATTACGAGGTGGGGCTCAGTCATGGCTCCAGGGCCATCGGACCGGCGCGCACGGTTACCCGCTCGGAGGGCGCCGTGATCTACGAAGTGGACGGAAAACCGGCCACGGACATGTTGCGCACCTATCTGGACGAGGACCAGTTGCTTGACTTCGGCCAGATGGGCTCACTGATCGGGCTGGGGGTGCTCTACCGGGGGCATGGGTACCAGGAAGACTGCATTATCCGCGCGATCATCGAGGTCGATATCGAGAAGAAAAGCATGCGCATGGCGACAAGTTTTCCCGAGGGCACATGTTTCCGCCTGATGATGCGCGATAAATGCAAGGTGCAGGAGCGGACGAAGGAAATGACGCGTGGCCTGCTGGCCAGGTTGAGTCATCCGGATGAAGCGGCCTATTTCTATTTTGAGTGTGCCGGGCGGGGCTCCTACCTGTTCGGCGAGCCGGACCCGGATATCACGGCCCTCTTGCAGACCCTGGGTCACTCGCGCGACTTGCTCGGCTTTTTTACATTCGGAGAATTCGGCTCTGTGGAGCATGAAAATCTTTTCCATAATTTTACAGGCATCCTTCTGGCGGTTGAAGAATGAGTGGGAATGACGCGCACACCTGGGAATCTCCCCAGTATGATGAGAACCCGCACAGGCAAATTGACGAGTTGCGTGAAGAGATAGACCGGCTTTCGCATGATGTGTATCAGTTGGAGCGCTCCTACGTTGCCGAGGTCTCCAAGGCCAAACGGCGCGACCGTTATCTGTTTTTCATTCATCAACTGCTACGGGATATTACCGTTACGCGCAATGTGACGGCCATCTTGAATCGCGTGGTGCAGGAGCTGGCGGGGAACATCGGATTTGACCGGTCGATTATCTATAAAAAGCGCGGTGAATCCTACTTCCCGATTGCTTCTTTCGGCTATGGGGATGCACAGGATGACCAGTTGCTTGTAGACCCCTTCTTTGTGGATACCGTTGAAAAACAGAAGGGCATGCTGGTCAACCGCACCAATTATGAAATGCACAAGGGGAGCTATGAGGCGGTGTTGCAGGTTCTTTATTTTTTGGCCGCACCCATTCCGGTGCATGATGAAATCGCCTATATCCTGTTCGCGGGCAATGAATCGGAGGGCTCCATTCGCCGACAGCGGTTGTCCGTCTCCGAATTGAACACCTTGCAGGTGATTGGCAGTCAGATCGGCATCGCCATTGAGAACTCGGAGCTGTACCGGGAGCTGGAGATCAAGGTGGAGGAGCGGACCCGGCAGTTGGACGAGGCGCGCCGTGAGGCGGAGAACGGGCGCAAGCTGGCTGAAAAGGCGAACCGCGTGAAGGGCGCGTTCCTGGCCAATGTCAGTCACGAAATCCGCACCCCGCTCAACGGGATCATGGGCTTTGCCGAATTGATGCTGGGGGCATCGACCCCCGAACGTATGCAGGAGTACGCCGGGATCGTTCTGCGGGAATCGGAAGGCTTGCTTGAGTTGATCAATGATATTCTCGACGAGGCAAAAATCGAGGCGGGCAAGCTCGAATTGTATCATCAGCCGATGGATATCGAGCAACTGGTGCAGCGGCTCATCAGCGTGAACCAGGTCCGCGCCGAGCAGAAAAATCTATCCTTGAATATATACGTTTCCGATAATGTTCCGCGGTTCATCATGGCCGATTCATTGCGCCTGCGCCAGATACTCCAGAACCTTATCAGCAATGCCATCAAATTTACCTCCACGGGGTCCGTGACCGTCGAGGCCGAAGTGCTCAGCACCATTCCGCATATGCCCATGCTGCGCTTCAGCGTGATCGACACCGGTATCGGTATCCCGGAAGACCGGCAGACGCATATTTTTGAAAGCTATACGCAGGCGGAGCATACAACGGCAGAGAAATATGGCGGGACCGGCCTCGGGACAACGATCGCAACGCAGCTTGTGCATATGTTCGGCGGCGACATCGGCTTGCGAAGCAAAGAAAACGAGGGCTCAGTTTTCTGGTTTACTATTCCGCTCATTGAGTGCAAACCCTCCGATTATGCCGCGCCCGCGGAGACGGTCTGCGGGTGGAAGCCGGCGACTGTTTATGCGCCCGGCGGACGCTTGATCCTTGTCGCGGAGGATTATCCGACCAACCGGCGCCTGGCGGTAAAGCATCTCGAAGATGCCGGCTACAACGTCCTGCAGGCGGGCAATGGACGCGAGGCCGTGGAGATTTGCAATACCGAGCGGGTCGACCTCGTGCTTATGGATGTGCAGATGCCGGTCATGGACGGCTATGAGGCGTCGCGCGCCATACGCGCGGGCGTCTCGCCCCGCGCCAAGGCGCCAATTATTGGGTTGACGGCGTACGCGGACAGCAATACCCGATACGCCTGCCAGGCGGCCGGAATGAATGATGTCCTGGTCAAACCCTTGAAGAAACGTCAGATGCTGGAAACGGTACGTAAATGGATGCCTGGCGGGGACGTCCCACAACCCTTCGTCTCTTCGCCGCAAGAGCATGTTGCGCAGATACCACTTTCCGAACCGGTCGATCTGCAGGAAGCCATTCAGGAGTACGAGAGCAGACAGCTCTACGAAGAGGAAATAGGCCTGTTCATCAGCCACCTGGAAGCGCGCATTCCCGAAATGCGCGCCGCGCTGCTGGATGAGGAGTTTGATAACCTGGGGACCATCTGTCACCAAATAAGCGGCGCAGCCGCGACCCTGCGGGCCAAACCCCTCGCGCAGGTGGCGCAAACCATCGAAAAGTTGATTCACGACAACGAGCTCGACGAGATTCCCATCCTGGTGGACAAAATGATGTACACCATCACCCAGCTTCGTCGGTATGTCTACACCCTGCTGGCCAAATAGTTTCGTTCGTCAGTCATCCCCGTGTTGGCGCTGCGCGCCAACACGGGGCTAATCGGAACGAATCAGAAGAGGTAATTCATCTGCAGGCTGAATATGTTGACGTACCCGTCGTTATATTCGCCCTGCAGTACGTCGCCGGTTGAACCGACTTGTTTGAGCGAGCTGGTATTAAAGAAAATATGGATATAACCCGCGTCAAACGACAGGTTTTCGGTGGCCTGGAAACCGGTGCCCAGGGAGAGCCAGGTGCGGTCGGCGTCGGGGATGCGGGGGGTACGGTAGTTCTGACTCGGAATGGGGGTCGGGTCGTATGCGGCGCCAATGCGCAGGGTCCACTGCTCATCCAGCGCGTACTTGGCGCCCAGCGCCAGGCGCCAGGTGTCTTCCCATTTTTCTTCGGTGACGGAGTCCGGCTGGTTGGAATCATACTTCACGCGCAGTTCATCGAACCGGCTCCAGCGTGTCCAGCAGATATCCGACAGAATGGTCAGCTTTTCGCCCAATTTTTGGGCGATGCCAAGAGTAACGGTTTCAGGCAGGGTGATGTCGGCCTTGGCGTCCGTATTCACAAAGGTGTTTTGCGCTTGCAGGCCCGCGGCTTCCGCGGGGACATCAAAGTCAGCGTCGCCATCAAGGGTGGACTCGATTTGCGAACGGTAGCTCAGGCCCAACTGGGTGGTGTCCGTCGGGCGCATGGTCAGGCCCGCGTTGTATCCATAGCCCCAGTCGTCGCCCTTGATGGTGGCCTTGCCGTCGAGCATCTGGGGCATGGCGCCCGGCGCGCCGTGGGCGGCCAGGATGCTTCCAAAGTCCACGGCGCTGGACAGTTCGGCATGAATGTACTGGGCGCTCAGCCCCGCGCCTATGGAGAGATAGTCGTTGAGTTTCCAGGCCACGGAGGGATTGATGTTGACGGTGGTCATATCGGTATCCAGCGCGTGGTAGCGGCCTTTCCATCCGGAATCGTACGAGGTGGCCAGTCCCCACGGCGCGAACACGCCGATCCCCAAACTGACATTCTCCGCGATTCCCTGCGCGTAATAAAGGTTGGGCACATAGGCGTTTTCTCCGCCCTCACCGCCATTATCGCCGGTGAGCGGCATATTTCCGAGCGCCGGATAGCCGGACCCTTCATCCGAAAAACTGAAACTGGGGATAATGGCGTGGAGGCCGACGGAGGCCTGTGGGGCGGGGCCGAGGTCCGTCATCAGCGCGGGGTTGAAAAAGATACAGCTCGGATCATCGGCATCAGCGGTGGCGCCGGCCATGGCGCTGCCGAGCGATGAGGCGCTCTGCTCAAGAACGGCAAACCCTGAACCATACGCCGTGCTCATCAGGCTGGTCAATATAAGGGTTAACAGGATGCTGCTGATTTGTAAACGACTATTCACTTTCTGCATTTTTCTACCTCCTCAGGTTGATCTATGACCTCCTTGACTTGGCATACTATCGGCCGTATGCCGCGCAAGTGTTTGTATTATGTGCGTTGCCGCATAGGGTATCTATCGCATCCCAGTGCTTGATGCAAGCACAATTGGCCGATCCCCCACCCTTAAAATATCAGTCGAAAATTACGGTTTTATTGTTGTAGATGAGGACCTTGTGCTGCAGGTGATGCCAGATGGCGCGCGAGAGGACGATTTTTTCGAGGTCCCGCCCCTTGCGGACCAGGTCGGCGATGCTGTCCTTGTGGCTGACGCGGATGATGTCCTGTTCGATGATCGGTCCGGCGTCAAGTTCTTCCGTCACATAGTGGCTGGTGGCGCCGATGATTTTAACGCCGCGGGCATACGCGGAATGATAAGGCCGCGCGCCCGGAAAGGCCGGTAGAAAGGAATGGTGGATGTTGATGATGCGGTGTGTAAACGGCTCAAGCAGGCGGGGAGATATGATCTGCATGTAGCGGGCCAGGACAATGAAATCTACCTCGTGCGTTTGCAGCAACTCGAGGGTGCGCGCCTCCTGGGCGTCTTTTGCGCCGGGCTCAATGGGAAGATGGTAGTAAGGGATATCGAACCGCGAAACGAGGGCGCCTAAATCGGCGTGGTTGCTGATGACGCAGGGGATGTCCACCGCCCATTCCGCGGACTGGACCCGCGCCAGGATGTCGTGCAGGCAGTGCGAAAGCCGCGAAACAAAAACCGCCATCCGCGGTTTCCGATTCGAGAAAAACAATTGCCAGTCGATGCGGAAGGGCGCCGCCAGCTTTGCGATCTCTTCGGCGATGTTGTCCTGCGCGATCCGGAAGCCTTCAAGTTCCCATTCAATACGCATGAAAAACACGTTCTGCTCGAAGTCCACATGCTGGTCGAGGTGGATGATATTGCCGTGATGGGCGCTGATAAACCCGGTAATCGCCGCGTCAATGCCCTTCTGGTCGGGGCACGAGATCAACACCACCGCCGATGGTTTTACGTGTTGCGTTTCCATGATCGTCGCTACCATTTCTCCTGCAGGGTGTAAACAAGGTGCGGGGTGAACAATTCCGGTTCCAATAAGAAGGCGTCGTGGCCTTTGCCGGAGTGGACGGTGATGTGCTGGCAGGGGATGTGGTTCTCCTGTATGACGCGCGCCATGTCCGCCTGTTCCTCCGGATAGAAACAAACATCCGAATCAATGCTGAAAATCAGGTAACGCTGTTGCGCGCAGGGCGCGAACAGGGCCGCGTAGTCGGCGGCGCCCGTGTCCTTCAATAGATCATAGTGCTGCCAGAGTTCCATAATCCGCAGGTAAGAGTTGGCGTCGAAGCGCCGTACAAATTTCTGGCTCTGGTGCAGCATATACGATTCGACCGGATGGCTCATCTGGTAGCGTTTCGGGTCGGGGTTGCGCTCGATGATGTCATCGCGCGCGCGCTGCTCCATCACCGAAAGGGAAAGAAAGGTCTTGTGCGAAATCATCCGCGCCAGGGCCAGCCCGCTGTCGGGGCGCGCAACATGGTAGTAGTCGCCGCCGTTGAAATGCGGGTCTTCCTCAATCGCGCAGATCTGCTCAAAATTGTGAATGCGCTGGAGGATGGTAACTTCGAGGCCGGCCGCAATCGGAATAACGGTGCGGACCCTGTTCGGATACCGGACCGCCAGGTTGACCGCCAGCATCCCGCCCAGCGAGGCCCCGACGACGGCGTGCAGTTTTTCGATCCGCAGGTGGTTGAGCAGCGCCACCTGCGCATCCACGATGTCGCCGGCGGTGATGCGGGGAAAGGCGCTGCCGTAGGGCGTGCCGGTGGCCGGATGGATAGAGGCCGGACCGCTAGACCCGTAGCATCCGCCCAGGTAATTGACGCATAGAATGTAAAATTGATCGGTGTCCAGCGCCTTTCCCGGTCCGATGAATTCATCCCACCAGCCGGTCCGACACTCTTTCGTCCAGCGCGCCTCCACCCCCGGCACGTCCGGATTCCATCCGGCGGCATGCTGGCTCCCTGAGAGGGCATGGAACAGCAGGATGACGTTGTCCCGCCCGGCGGAGAGTTCCCCGTATGTTTCGTAGGCCAGCGTGACGGGTTCATCCCGTAATGTATACTGAAATGGTCCAGTATTTGGAAAGGTATGGAATTGTGTTTTTACTTCTTTCATATGTGCGCCTTTCTACAGGAAAGCTGCCGATATGGCAAGGCATGTATTAGTCGGGGGGGGCGGGGAATTGGTTGACCAGGACCACGCGGAATCCGGTGGTGTCACTCGCGAAATCCTTGCGCGCGGTGCGGCGGGTCGCACACCGGAAACTGCCCGCGCTGTTGTCCCAGGAGCCGCCATGCAGGATGTGCTTGCCCCAGGGCGCGCCCGATATGGGATTGACCAGTTTTTCGCCCAGGTGGCGGTAAAACTTGTTTTCACACCATTCCCAGGCGTTCCCGTGCATGTCGTAGAGGTTAAAGGCATTGGGGGCGAAATGGGCCACGGGCGCGGTGAAGGTATAGCCGTCCTGCCAGGGAAAAACCTGGCCGGATTTCCAGGCGCTGCCGTCGGGGTGGGGGGTTGAATCAAGCACATTGGCATAGGACCACGCCTCCATCGGATCGTCGCCCCACGCGAAATGCGTGGTCTGCGTCCCGCGGCAGGCGTACTCCCACTCCGCCTCGGTCGGCAGGCGGTAGTGCTGGTTGGTCCCGATGCGCTTCAACTGTTGCTCGCGCCCCGTCAGCCATTCGCAGAAGCGGCGCGCGTCGTTCCAGGTCAGGCACACGACGGGGTGATCGTCCGCCTGCGGCCAGCCGGTGTCTTCCCAGGTCCGACCGGGAATGGACTGCCAGAGCTGTTCATGACCGGTCCAGGTCAGCGGGCATATCCCCCGGTGCGCGTCCGACCGGTACCCGGTCTCCTCCACAAACATACGGTATTGCGCGACGGTCACTTCGGTCTGCCCGATGTGGAACGGATAGGTCAGTTCAACCGGGGTGACCTGCCCCTCGTTGCGTATCCAGTGCTCCCGGCCGCTCGCCGCCAGGGCCCAGCGTTTTTGTTTTTCCGTCGATCCCACGGTAAATTGTGCCGGCGACAGCTTGATCAGGACCTGCCCGATCGAATTGGTCAGCACCGAGGGCAGCCCGGTCCTGCCGGGAAAAAACCGTCCCGGCACGCGCCACGCCAGCCACCCGGCCGCCAGCAGAAGACTGGTCGCCACCAGCCCCGCGGCAAAAACTGTGAATAGTCGTTTCCACTTCATAAGATGGCAGGAACAATAATTGACAATCCGCGCAGGTCAAAAAAAATAGTTTCCAATCATTGGAAACTTTTTTTGCGATTTTTCCAATCATTGGAAACTTTTTGCCGGATTTTTCCAATGATTGGAAATTTTTATCGCAATTTTTCCAATGATTGGAAACTCCTTATGCGCTCTTCCGGAGCAGGGTCATGATCTCTTCGATTTTTTCGGTCACCTCTTTTTCGGTTCCGGAAGTGACGGCATGGGCGAGGCAGTGCTGGATGTGCTTTTCCAGGATGCGGTTGCCGACAGCCTTGAGCGCGGAGCGGGTGGCCTGTATCTGGGTGAGGATGTCGATACAGTATTCGCCCTCGGCGATCATGCGCTGGAGGCCCCGTACCTGGCCTTCGATACGCGCCAGCCGGTTGAGGTTCTCATCATGTCTTGTCACCTTCTTTTTCATCATACGTTCTCCTGCTTCCAATATACCCCCATGGGGTATGATTGCAAGGAAGGGGACGCGAAAAA
>RZZM01000040.1 GCA_009929845.1 Spartobacteria bacterium | reverse complement strand
GGAGCAGCTCATCATTGGCCGCCTGGAGCAAATCGAAAAGCGCGCGGAATTCGTCCTTTTTCATGGCCTCGGCCGCCATTTCAAGATCACGGGCCGCCTGAACGGTCCTGTGTGCGCTGAGATTACCTGCGGCGCCCTTTATGGTATGCGCCATCTGCTGTATCCGGGAAGGCTCCGCGGTCTCCACGAGCCTGCCGAGTTCAACAATCTGCCCTGGGATATCATCCATATAGTCCTGTATAATCGCCCTGGCGATGGACTCGTCATCCAGCATCCGGGCTGTTAACTCACTGAAACTGAACACCTCGTTCTCCGGCGCATTCGCTTGCATTGTGGCACTCTCCTTCGGGGGGCTGCGCTTGACCCATTGGCAAAGGACCTCCTGGAGCCGGTCCTTGCCGATAGGTTTACTGATGTAATCATCCATGCCCGCTTCCAGGCACTCCTCGCGATCGCCCTGCATCGCGTTGGCGGTCATGGCGATAATGGGGATATGGCCGGCGGGGGCGCCGCCCTCCCCATCGCCTGTTTTCTTCTTCTCGTGACGGCGAATTTTGCGGGTCGCTTCGAACCCGTCCATCACGGGCATTTGACAGTCCATAAATATAACGTCGTAGGCACCCTCTTTAAAGGCCTGCACCGCCTTCATTCCGTTATCAGCGATTTCCACCATGCAGCCCATCTTTTTCAGCATGGTCATCGCAACACGCTGGTTAACCAGGTTGTCTTCGACCAGCAGGACACACGCGTCGCTTGCCTGAACAGCCTCCCCGGTTGCCTCCCTAAACACAGCTTTTGTCCCGAAGGGCTGTTCGCCCCGGAAGAGGGCGCTGCAGACCTCCCGCAGTTTTTTCTGTTTGACAGGCTTGCGGATGAAGCCGGAAAAGCCCAAGGTATCGGTCCACCGCGCATCCACATGGTCGTCAAGACTCACCATCAGGACCAGCCAGGAAAGCGGCCTGCCATCCCGGACATCAACGAGTCCTGCCAGTTTTTCAACGGCCATCTCCGGCATATCACGGTCGATCAGCACTACATCATAACGGGCGGAGCCCGTCCGGGACTCCTGAAGCCTTTGCAACGCAAGGTCCCTGGCGCCTGCCAGGTCCACCGAACACCCCAGGCCAGACAAGGTGGCGCCAAGCATCTGCCGCGCGGTTGCATTGTCTTCCACAACCAGGACACGCCTGTTTGCGTATACGGCGTCCGGGGCTGGCGGCACAAGCACAGGGACGATGCCCAGGCGCACGGTAAAAGTAAACGTGGCCCCCTTGTTACGCTCGCTTTTCACTGAAATCGAACCGTCCATCAGCTCGACAAGCTGCTTGGAAATCGCCAGGCCCAGACCGGTACCGCCAAATTCGCGCGTGATAGACGTGTCGACCTGGCTGAATGCAGCAAACAACAGGTGCTGCTTGTCCGCAGGAATACCTATCCCCGTATCGCTCACCTGAAAGACCAGTTCAATTGTACCTTCGGGGCTCTTCTGGCCTGTCCGTACGGAGATAGCGACCTCGCCGGTGGTGGTGAATTTGATGGCGTTCCCGGCCAGGTTGACCACAATCTGCCGCAGGCGGACGGGATCGCCCCGGAGCCGACAGGGAACATCCCCCCCGATATCACAGATCAGCTCCAATCCTTTCTGCCGGGCCCGCAGGGCCAGGATATCAGCGATATCCCCCAGCAAATCACACAGATCAAACGGAATGGATTCGAGGTGCAGTTTACCGGCCTCGATCTTGGAAAAATCAAGGATATCGTTGATCAGGACCAACAGGGCGCCGGCGCTGGCCTTGACGGTTTCGGAATATTCCCGTTGTTGCGGACTGAGTTCCGTTTCCAGGAGGATGTCGATCATACCGACGACACCGTTCATGGGGGTACGGATTTCATGGCTCATATTCGCCAGAAATTCACTTTTCGCCTGGTTGGCCATTTCCGCCTCAAGGGTCATGATGTTGGCCCGCTCGATGGCCGCTTCCAACTGGGCGTTGGTGGAGTCCACATCCTCCTTGGCGCGCGCCAGAGATTCTTTTGTTTTTTCCGCGTTTTCACGGGCGGTATTGGCCTCCCGGATCATTTCGGACGTAACCCGGTAGCTTTCCTCAAGTTTCGACGCATGCGTTTTCAGTTCCGCGATGACCCGGTCCCGTTCCCGTTCAACCTCCTTGGCGCCACTGATATCCAGGAAGGTTTCGATCAGGCAGGGCCTGTCGTTGTAGGTGAACGAACGTACCGTCTTAAGTATGGGCAGTGTGGACCCATCCGCGCGAACGAGTGTCCGTTCAGAGTGATCAACGTGCTGTCCGAGATCAGTGACCGGGCAATGGCCCATAGCCGCCGGGCAGACCATGTCATGACACACCCGACCCTCCAGTTTTCCCGGGGCAAACGCCCCCATTTCATACGCTGAGGTATTGGCATAGAGGATGTGATGCGATTCACGATCAACAATAAGGATACCGGCCGGGACCTCATCCAGAAGCCCGCCCAGCGGGCGTCCAGAAGGCGCGCACATGCTTTCATCTCTGTGCTGTATCATCATCTCAACCGATATTCGGGGTTCACATGGATCAGCGCACTCGCACCGGCGCTTCCTACCGATACAGTCTACCGGACATTCGGCATTTTACACGCTTTATTTCCGGCTTTTTTTCTTAGTTTTTTGCTTCCTCATTCGTTTTTTCCCGGAGGGCATATGCTTCTTCGGTGTTTTCGATGGCGGCTTATCTTTCTTGTGTTTTTTACTTTCCGTTTCCCGGGCGACCAGCGAGACCTGCCGCAGGGAGATATCCACCGATTCAATCCTCACGTCAATCGGTTCCCCCAGTTTGAATACGCGCGAAGAGCGCACCCCCTGGATACGACCTTTTTCCGGGTAAACCTCCCACCAGTCATCCCCGAGGTTCTCGATGCGGATCAGCCCGTCAAAGAGATACACCGGATGCTGCACAAAGAGACCAAACTGCGCCACGCCAGTAATAATGCCCGTGAATTCTTCTCCTTCCTGCTGCTTGAGGAGCTTGAGAATCTTGACCGCTTTGAGGTCCCGCTCGGCGGCCTCGGCCCGGCGCGCCTTGTAGGACATGTCCTGTCCGCCGGCCCCAAGCTCCTCCAACGGCACAATGCCCTCGCCGGATAGAAATGCTTCCTTCTTGCGTCCCTTTTTCTTCCCGACGGCGGGATAGCGCATCCAGCCTTTCGGGGGCGGCGGCGCGGCGGCCCATCCCGTGGTGAGCCAGTGGTCAAGCAGTCGGTGGGCCATGAGGTCCGGGTACCGTCGGATGGGACTCGTGAAATGCAAATAGGCTTGGCTGGCCAGGGCAAAATGGCCGATGGGTTGCGGGGCGTATTCCGCTGTCTTCAACGACTGCAGGACAAACAGGTTGGCTGCGTACGCCCTGGGAGAGCCTTCAATATCCAGCAGCGAACGCTGGACATCCAGCGTGCCGGCGCGACGGCCCACCGGGATTCCCAGCGCGGCGAAAAAGACGCCGATTTTTTCCATGGCCTCCTGCGCGGGCGCGGGGTGGATGCGGCGCAGGCAGGGCACCCGAAGGTAGTCGAACAGGTGTGCGACCGCCTCGTTGGCCTCGACCATGAACATCTCAATGAGGGTGTGACTGAAACTCTGGTCTTCCGGCCGGGCCTCCTTGATCCCGCCCTGGTCATCCAGCACCAGTTCCACATCGGGCAGGTTGAGCACCAGCATCCCCTGCGACAGACGCCGCTTGCGGATCACGCGCGCCAACCGTTCCATGTCTTTAACCAGGCCCTGTATCCGTTTGGGAAACTGCGTGCCGCGTCCTTCCAGTATCTCGGTGGCCTGTTCATAGGTGAGCCGCGCGTCCGATTGAATGACGGAGTTACAATATCGGACCGACTCCGGGACCCCGGCTTCATCGTAGCGGATAAAGACACTCTTAGCCAACCGCGGCACCCCCTCCTGCAGGCTGCACAGTTCGTTCGACAGGACCTCCGGCAACATCGGAATGACATATCCAGGCAGGTAAACACTGGTGCCCCGCTTCACGGCCTCGGCGTCAAGGGCTCCGCCGGCGGGAACAAAATGGCTGACGTCGGCGATGTGCACCCCCAGCTCCCATTTCTTGTGGCCCTTTTTGGATATGACCTCCAGGGAAATGGCATCGTCAAAGTCGCGCGCCTGTTCGGGATCAATGGTAATGACCAGCTTGCCGGTCAGGTCCTCGCGCCCCTCTGCGGGCGATTCCGGCGAAAAGGCGCGGGCGCAGTCACGCGCCTCCCGCATGGCGTCTTCCGGGAAGACTTCTGGCAGGTGAAATGCCCGGATGACACTCAGCCGGTCCACGTCGGGGTCGTCGGCGGCGCCCAACCGTTCCACGATGACCCCGCGGGCGCGGTGGCCCTCGGAGGGATAGCGCGTGATCTCAACAACCACCTGGTCTCCTTCGACGGCATTACGGGCATGGGGATCGCCGATGAGGATCGGCACATGCAGCATGTTGCCGTCGGGCATGACACACCAGTATTTGCCGTCCTTGTGCAACTGCCCTACAAAACGGCTGTTGGCTCGTTCCAATACCGTGACGATCTCCGCTTTGATCCGGTGCTCCCCCTCACTGACCCGACGTGAGAGAATCTCACACAACACCTTGTCGCCCGTCACCGCGTCCAGGGCATTCCCCTTGCCGATATACAGGTCGCCATGCACCTGCACATCGTCGGGAATCACAAACCCGAAACCGCGCGGATTGGCCCGGTAGGTTCCGACCACGTGAAACCCCGGATGCGGAAGCGACAACGCATCGTTGCTCCCCATGATCACCCGCCCCACCCGACGCAGGGCATCCACGGTTTCACGAAAATCACCATATTCCTCGGCCCCGATACCCAGGGCGCGCGCCATGCGAGAGACCTTGACCGGCCGTTTGTCGAACTCTTCCAAATACCCAATAATCTGATCTGAGAATTTTTTCATGGTGCAGGCTAGCACACCCTTCAGCCCCAACGCAACCCGGCAGATGTTTTTTCGATAAACGTTCTTTGCCCGCGGCACGAAACAGGCGTATACTGTCGACAGTTTGAGAATGATCAACAGCAGCGAGAGAAAAGGAATAAGCATGCGGAGACGACGATTTTTAGGTGTAATACTGTGCGGCCTCGTGGTATCCGGCCTGTGGGGTTGCTCAACCACGAAGGGCCCCGGCCACGCGCGCGGCCCGCTGCTGGTGGGCGTGACGCCCGACTACCCGCCCGTGGTCTTCAAGGAGGCGGGCGCCATTGTGGGCATCGAGTCTGATCTGGCCCACCTGCTGGCCGGGGAAATCGGCCGCCCCGTGAAATTTGTCGAACTGAAATGGGAGGAACAAATCCCCGCCCTGATCCGCGGTGATGTTGATATCATCATGTCCGGCATGACCGTCACCGACGCGCGCAAAATCCGCATCAACTTTTCCCAGCCCTACATGCGGGTGGGGCTTGGTGCCCTGGTCCGGCAAAAAGACCGCGACCTCTATGATACCCCGGAGAAAATCACCGGGAGCGACGCGCGCATCGGCGTGGAAAAGAACACCACCGGCGATGTGTTTGTCCAGCAACGCTGTCCCAACGCCCGGCGCACCTCCTACTCCCAGGCGGCGGACGGCGCCACGGACCTGCTTCGCAAACGGATTGATGTCTTTATCCATGATACCCCCTCGGTCTACTGGCTCGCTTCGGAAAACGAGGCCGACCTGATGGTGGTGCGCACACCGTTCACGGAAGACACGCTGGCCTGGGGGCTTCGGCGCAATGACCAGCAGCTTTTGACGACTGTGAACGCGAAACTGGAAGAGTGGACCGCGGACGGAACATTGAACCGGGTCATTGAGCGGTGGATTCCGCTGACGTGGCAATAAACGCCGGACACCGATAAGAAGCGTGCGATACCTATGATTAATGTAGAACCCGATGAAATAAAACAGAAGCTCCTGGCGGAAGAGGAAGTCGCCTGCCGCTCGTATGTCATGGATGAAGATAACGTGGACCGCGTTGTTTCCATCATGGAAATAGCGCTTGATGTCGGCGGCAAAAAGATCATCCTCGACGAGCTGGGATACTGCCTGCGCGAACTGCTCGACAACGCCCAGAAGGCCAATATCAAGCGCGCCTATTTTCTGCGCGAACAACTCGACCTGAACAACCCCGAGGACTACGAACAAGGCATGGAAGGCTTCGCCGACCAGGCCTTCTCGACCGCCGAGTTCAGGGAGACGCTCAAGGAACAAAACTGGTTTGTCGAGGTCGGCTTCCTGCTTACCTCCACGCTGCTCACCATCCGGGTGACCAACAGCGCCCCGATCCTGGAAAAAGAACGCCAGCGCATCATGCAGAAAATCATCAAGGCCAAGGTCTATAATTCCCTCGACGAGGTCTTTGACGACATCTCGGATGAATCGGAAAGCGCGGGCCTGGGCATTGTCATGCTTATCATCATGCTGCGCAAGCTGGGCGTGCCCGACGACGGCTTTTCAATTGCCGCTGATGACGGCCAGACCCATGCCCGGTTGCTCATCCCGTTGCACGCGGTCTCCGACGAAGAAAGTGAAGAGATCACCGACGAGCTGATCGGCGAGATCAGTTCTATTCCGCAGTTCCCCGAGAGCATCATCTCGCTGACGCGGATGATCAACGACCCGGCCTGTGACTTCCAGAAAATCTCCCGGCATGTCAAACGCGACCCCGGCCTGATGATGGAGGTGCTCCGCACGGCCAATTCCGCCCAATACCGGCGTCTGAACAAAATCGAAAACAGCGACCTGGCTATCAGCATCCTCGGCACAAAAGGATTGCGCTTTATCCTGCAATCCTACGGCGCCAAACGCGCCCTGGAACAAAAGTTTGACGCGTCCGTGCTGGACGAACTCTGGGCGCACAGTGTCGAGTTGGCTGAAATCTGCTCCGTACTATGCGTACGATACAAGATTCACGGCGAAGATGCAGACATCACCTACCTGGGCGCGCTCCTGCATGACATCGGCAAAATCGTCCTGCAAGGCAGGAATCCCGATACCTACGATGCCCTCCACAAGCTGTGCGCGCGTAAAAATCTTTCCGCCGGCGCCGTGGAAAACCTGATTGAAGGGGTCAATCACGCCGTGCTCGGCGCACGCATGGCGGAGAACTGGAACCTGTCAGAGCGGATCGTGGGCATCATCCGCTCCTGCCCCGTGCCCTTATCGGCCGATGAGGATATTCGAAAAATCTGCAAAATCATCTACCTGGCCCACATGGTGTATTACCATCAGCACAGTCAGGCGCGAGAATACGAGGTGGATGAACATATTCTTGAAGAATTCGGACTCAGCCGCGGCGAAACGCTCAACGAACTGGTCGAATACTGCAACACTCAACTGTAGCCATCAGTAAAATCGTAAGAACCGCGGACCGTCCGGGGGATCATAGGCGGATACATTTTCGTTGGCCTGCGTGGTCGTGCGCCGTTCAACCGGCAGGTCGGCATCCACTGTCGTCAGGTCCGATGATGCCTGCGGTCTGATAACAAGCAGTTTGTCGTCGCCGATTTCCGTCACATGGTAACCAAAGCGCTCCAGCCAGGCCCCGTTGTGACGCCGATGGTGCGCGACAGTATCCCAGTCCGACTGACTGAAATCGTACACCCGCGCGGCGCCCCCCAGGATATCATAATGCTCCATGCCCCGGTTGTTGGGATGCCAGTCATTCTGCGGCCAGGACAACGGGATCCCCGAGGCATTGTAAGTGATGCCTTCCGAGGTCCCCCGCTGCATGTCGGATTCGCTGGCCCCCGTGCTCCACGCCCCGCCAACACCATTCACCGATCGTGAGAGATTCATAATATCCGTAATCCCATACGCGGCGCCGTCCACCTCCACCGAGGAGGCCAGCGGATTCAACAGAGCCGCATAGGTCACCTGCTCCAGCGTCGCGTGGTCCGCCGCCATCGCCGCGGCCAGTTCATCCTGAAAACTCTTCTCACGGGTTTCATCCGCCTGCGCAACCGCCTGCGCGGACGGCCTGTCCTGTGCCTCATAGGCCGATACTGCTTCAATACTCATAGTGCCTGCTCCTGCGTCTCTATAAACGTACATATGCCTGTCAGCATGTTGTTAGCAGGCTCCCTGCCACCACCCCGCATGCACCCGATACGCGCATGAGTTAACCCGGATGTTAAGGACAAATCCGTTGGGCGCGTTTGACAATCAGTTGCCGATATTGCTCCTGGTGTTTTGCGCCGCAGAAGCCATGAAATCATTCAGGGTCAATTTGCGCTTCTTCCCGTTGAGGGTCAGGGCGTTTTCTCGTTCAAGGTAACGACCATCGTAACGGAAACGGTATCCATCACTGGTCTCTTCGATGTAACCCGCAATATCATCAAAAATGCGTATTTCAGCCGTTCTCATTATCAGCCTCCATGCGATGCGGCGCTGGTTTCATCCGGTGGCCGAACAACGCTAAAACCTGATTCACTTTATCCAGACGCAGTGTTTGCTTGCCTTGTTCAAGCTCGCGTATAAAACGCAAGCCGACACCTGCGCGATCCGCCAGGTCGATTTGCGTCAATCCCAGGGCCTTCCTGCGATCTTTAACAAACATAATCAAGCTGTCCATTTCACCCCTTTACAGGTATAAAAGTTATCAACAAGTTATAACGTACACCCTATAAGGTATAATACTGATTGTCAACACAAATAATGGACCCGTTCGGGTACAACATATCACCTGAGACCTGAAACTTGAGATCTGAAACCTGAAACCATATCACCTGAGACCTGAAACTTGAGACCTGAAACTTGAAACCGCCTACGACCTAAACACCTAATCACCTACAACCTAACCACCTAAACACCTACCACCTAAACACCTACCACCTCGCGGCAGACCTCGACCGCCCGCGCATCCGGGGTGAAACGCAGGATGCCGGTATCCACCTGTTCCACGACATGGCTCCACAGCGTCAGGAGTCTTTCCATAGCGGCAGGAAGGTAAAACGGGGCCACGCTGTTGGCGGTCAAACGGCTGACAGCGGCAACGGACGTGATCGGCAGCATCCTGTTTTCCGGCGCCTGCTCGAGAAAATACACACCCTTCAAGGGGACCATCATGGCCTGCACTTCCGGCTCCTCCCCGTGCCAGGGGGTCGCCGCCAGCCAGGGCCTATCATCAACGAGCCGCAGGATCACCCGGTCATCGTTGAGCAACGTCGCGCCGGACGCTCTCCATAAACGCGCCAATGTCGTTTTTCCGATGTCCGACGGTCCCGAAAAAATGTAGCCGCTTCCATTGATGACGATGCCGCAGGCGTGCACAATCCCGGCGTCAAAATGCAGGAGACGATTCAGGAGCAATGCCTGATCGTAGGGATAATTGATGGCATGGGGCGCCGGGGTGGCCCAGCGCCCATAGCGCGGGCATATCGTTCCCTCCGAAAAATCCCCGTTCACATTAACCACCGGCGCCCAGGCGCCATCGGTAACGCGATGGATCTCAATCCCTACCCGATCATCTTCCAGGTATCCCATCCGCCAGGTCGTACAGCGCCACAATACGCGGTCCGGAAGAACGGGCAACAGCGACGTATCCTCCGCGGAAAGCACCATGTAGTTTCCCCCATCGTCTGCCTCATCAGGCCCGCACATAAATGCGTCGTAGGCAACCGGAAAATGTAACGCGTCATCCGATGTCAACAGGCGGAACGGCACGCCGGCCAGCTTGAATCGCCAGGATATCATTCCGCTTGATCACGATGGATTGATCGTAAACGCGGGCGTGCCTTCCTGACCGCAGGGCAGCACCTCGGGGTCGGCCTTGCAAACCGCCATCGCCACGACCTGTTTGTCCTCCAGCTTTACTTCCGTGATTACCGGCTTCCTGTACACACTTTTTGGATGGTCTTGCATTATTTCACTCCAACTATTCCTCTCCCCTATACGCCATGAACCATTGCAATGCAAACCAATTCATAATATTCCTCGACAATCTGCACGCAATTTGCAACATTTCTACCACGCTCTTCTCGGAATTTACAGTATATTGAGTACAAACGGAGATGTGAAAATGAACAAAATGCAATCGCTCTCAATTGTTGGATTTGCCATTTTTATGGCTTTTTGTGTTGTCCCGGCCTGCGCTGATTCCGAAAACCTGCTGGTAGACCCCGGTTTCGAAAAGGGGGGGATCAACGGACCGTTTTCGGATGCCTGGCACGCCTGGGGCGGCGCGAACACCGAGACCATCTACAAGCGTGAAGGCAATTTCGCGGCGAAACTCTGGGGCAGCAACACCGGCGCGCGCAACTATTCGGGGTTCTTTCAGGATGTGCCGGCTACCGGGGGAAAATGGTACAATGCAGCCGCCTATGTCCGTCACAATTCCGATGACCTCCTCCGCGGCAAAAACAGGTGCTATGTCAAACTGGAATTCTACAACGATAAACTGCTGGAGGAATTCCAGTCCTTGCGCACCCTCCACGCCAGAAGCGAAGCGAGGAAGTTCCTGCCCCTGAGCACCGGGCGCGTCGAGGCGCCCCCCGGAACCACGGTCGCGCGCTTTGTCGTCATCTACGAGCAGGATACGGATAACTCCAGCGGCGCGGTGCTTATCGACGATGTCTCCCTGCACGAGCTTCCCTCGTTCTGAGAACAGGACGGGATCACCTACTGCAATACATGCGGTTGCAAACGGTGGAAGAGGTTTGTCATGCACTTATTTGAAAAAATCAGAATGAGTCCCTGTGCGTTCAAATATCATGCAGTCCTCACGAATTTGGTAAATGAGCAACCAATCCGATTCAATGTGACAATCCCGCCGTCCGATATAATTACCCGTTAGTTTGTGATCTCGGTGAATTGGGTCTAAAGGCTGGCCAGAAAGTAAGGTGTTAATAATAATTTTCAGCTTTTCAAAGTTCTTGCCCCGCCGCTTACATCGCTTGATGTCTTTTTCAAACTGCTTCGTATAAACTGGTGTATACATTAGATTCCCAGTTTCTGAAACATATCTTCAGCGTTTTCACAGACAACAAGATCACGGCCGGCATCAGTAGCCTCAAATGTTTTCTTGGTGGTTGGTGTGGGAATGACAATGTCAAAAGGCAATCCGCCACGCAACTCTACCTGCTTGTAAAACATGGTGATGGCCTGCGTGGCATTAAGCCCCATACGATGAAAAATATTTTCTGCATGATCTTTAAGATCAGGCTCTACTCTTGCTCGAACCATTGCGCTTTTTGTCATAATTCAATCTCCAATTTTAATTTTGCGTATCCCATATGAGATGCAACGTCAATGGTAAAATACTTTAACTGCACAACATTTAGATTATCCAACATCATTTTTTCGGAAGTTAGCGAAATGCAACAATGATGGCAACAAAACAGTATTATTGTTCGATAGTTGCCCGGTGATTATTTTGAGGTTTTGGCGGAGGCTGGGGTTCCGGAACGGCAGCATTCGTTTCGATTATTGATTTTGCGTTGTCTCTCGTGATTGTAGTAGTGTCCCGTACATAACTTGCAAAAATAGGCTATGGATAAAACGCTAAACGGTATGTACGCATACGGAGGAAAGAAAGGGCATGTATGGTTGAACAGTCCGACATTATGGAAACGCTCGGAGACCTCCTGCGCGAGCAGCACCAGATCACCCTGCCCGCTTCCGGATTCAGTATGGGGCGTTCATTGGCACAAGCCGACGCGCTGGTCATCCATGAAGCCGTGGACCATCCCCTGCCGATCGGCATTATCGCGGTGTTCCAACGCGATGAACGCTGGTGGGCGCATCGTGTCCTCTGGCATTATTTCAGGGACAACACCTTCCACTATGTGACCAAAGGCGACGCCCTGCGCGCGCCCGACCAACCGCACGTTGCCGCGTCCGACATCGTCGGCTATGTCGCGGCCTGCAAAAAAGGCGACGTACGCATCAACCTCTGTTCCGGAACGCAACGTATCCTGGGACTGCTGGCCGCCCTCCTCTCACACGCCGCCTGACCTCCGTCCATCAAGCGTCGGCGCGTCCCATCGCCCGGCAAAAATAGGAAACGGCGCTCCCGGCCTGGCCGGTTTCGAGCTGAGAGAGCGCCGGACAGTTGGGACAGGCGGCCCGCGCCGGACAGTTCACGCAGGCGGAGTCCATCGGCATGGCGCGCGCCCGCATGAGCCGGACCTGTTCTTTCCATGCCTCGATGGTTCCCTCCAGGAGATTGTACGGCGACGCACGCCACATCATGCACGGATGGATACACCCCAACGGATCAATATGAAACGCCCGGACGCCGGCGCCGCATTTGAATAACCGCTGGTCCTCCCCGTCAGGCAATGTTGTTTCAGGCGCGCGCGGCAAATAAGCGGACAAATCCTCCGGGGGCAAACGTTCTGTCAGCGGCGCCGCGCAACCGTCCAGGCCCGGATTAACCACCGCGTCCAGGCGACATGATTTCTCCAGCGCCCCGGCCCAGGCGCAAATGTCCTCTATCTCGTTCCAGTTACTCTTCAACACCATGGCCTTGAAATGCACCGGCAGGTTCCGCGCCAACAGGCGGTCCACCCCGGCCCTGAATGCCGCAAAGGACCCCGGCACGCCGGTCACCCGCTCATAGGTCTCAGGCGTGTGCCCATACACCGTAACCTCGATACGGCGCGGCGGCTGCGCCGCAAAAAAATCCGCCATGGACGCGTCAATCAACGTGGCATTGGTATAGAGAGAAAGCAGGAACCCCCGCTGCCGGGCCGCGCGGTATATCTCGCGGAAATCTTTTCGCAGCAACGGCTCCCCGCCGGTCAGGAGAAGAACCAGCACCCCGCAGGCGTGCAGGCGGTCAAGCACACGCAGCACTTGTTCGGTTGACAGCTCCTTGCGCGCTGAACCCGAGCGCCCTATATAGCAATGCGCACAATGCAGATTGCATCCAAAGGTCAACTCGAAACTCCCCGCCACCGGCAGTTCACCTGCCGGTATCGCCCGCGCCGCGATATCCTCAAAGAACGCCGCGGAACCTATTTGCTGCATCTCACATGACCTGCCATTCATCACCCCTTTTTCTGCCCCATCCCCCCCTGCTTGTCAAAACCCGTTTCCAGTTTTCAGGGGGCCATCTTAACGAGTTTGGGGTCAAAGCGGGCCAGGATTTCGACCATGTCCCGTTGGGCGCGCATTACCTCTTCAATGTCCTTGTACCCCATCGGGACTTCGTCGAGACCGGCGGAAATGAGTTCGACATCATGTTCCTTGAGAAAACGGCGGGCCTCGTTCCAGGTATACATGTTTTTGACCGCGGTCCGGCTCAACCGCCGACCGGCCCCGTGCGCGGCGGAATGCATGGAGGCGGGGTGGCCTTTGCCCCGCACGACATATCCGGGCGTGGCCATGGACCCCGGAATGATGCCGACAGCGTCTTTTGAGGCGGGCACGGCGCCTTTTCGGTGCACCACCACCTCTTCGCCGAAGTGCGTTTCCTCCCACGCGAAATTGTGGTGATTTTCGATTTGCAAGAGGGCGTTGGTTTTCAAAAAACGAATAATGCCGGCGTGGATCAGCTCGTGATTGGCCGCCGCGTAGCGCCCCATAAGCTGCATGGCCATCCAGTATTCCCGACCCGCCTGGGTGTCCAGTCCGAACCAGGCCAGGTGCTTTAATTCGCGCGGCAGTTCAGGATGTTGCTCCATGGCCAGTTGGCTGTAATGACGGGCAATTTCCCCGCCGGTCCCGCGGCTTCCGCTGTGACTCAACAACGCCATGTACTCGCCCGGCTTCAGCCCCAGGTCCTCCCGGATAACCGTCAGCACCCCGAACTCCACAAAATGATTGCCGCTGCCGCTCGATCCCAACTGCTTCCAGGCCTTATCCTTGTTCTGCCGGGTGACCGGGCTGACTGACCAGTCCTCATCCATCACCGCGTGGTTTTTCCGCCGGGCCAGTCCCGCGCCGACACCAAAGGCGGTTTCTTCCTGGATCGCCTTGCGCAGGTGTCCCTCCTCGCCGCGAATAGTGGCGACGGGCATATCCAGCACCGACAATTTCATTCGGCAGGCGATATCCATGCCGACCGCATAGGGGATCACCGCATCACGAACCGCCAGCACACCGCCGATGGGCAGGCCATACCCTGTATGCGCGTCCGGCATCAGGGCCCCTGCCACCGCGATGGGCAGTCGGCAGGCATGGTCCATCTGAGCCAGACACCCCGGCTCGAAGTCATCCCCCCAGCGCCGGCAAGGCGCGGGTTCTGTCCGTTCGATAAAGCGATCGGTTGAGGTCACCGCCAGACACCGCGCCAGCGAGCCCAGCCGTTCATCCTCCCGATAAGCCTCCGGCCGCGAAACGATGGCCTTCAACGTCGAGCGCACATCATCGCGTGACATCCCGTCGACCGCCATCGCGCGCGCCAGCTCCAGGGCGATACCGACCGCCCGGCCCGCGGGAATACCCAGGTTAATCAATTCACGTTTCTTCATTATCAGTCCTCAACGCATGTATCTCATATTAACCGCGCCATGCAAAGCATGAATAATGCTGGAAGCCCCCGCGGGCGTGGTGTTAGTATACCGGACTTGAACAAAACTGGATACAACCTATGGAGCGAATGTATGGATCAACGCATAACAAATCTGGCCAGGATACTGGTGACCTATTCCCTTGACGTCCAACCCAAACAGACCGTGGAAGTCAGCGGGCACGCGCAGGCGGAGCCGCTCTTTATCGCACTCTATGAAGAACTGCTGCGCGCCGGGGCTTATCCACAGCTTAAAATGATGCCGGATAACGCGGAAGAGATTTTCTTTCGTTGCGGCAAAGCGCAGCATTTTGACGAGGTGACGGCCTACCAGAAAGCCGCCGTCAAACACCTGGACAGTTGTGTGCGCATCTATTCAAGCGCCAACACACGCGCCCTTTCCGAGGCAGACCCCAAAAAGCAGGCCCGCCTGACCCGCACCATGCGCCCGCTCAAGGACGTCATCCTCAAGAAACCCTGGGTCCTCACCCTCTTCCCGACCGGCGCTTTCGCGCAGGACGCGGACATGAGCCTGCACGACTTCGAGCACTTTGTCTATCAGGCCACCTTCGCGGACCACGATCATCCGGTCCGCGCCTGGAAGGCCCTCGCGCGCCGACAGGAGAAACTGATCCGCAAACTGGCGGGGGCCGAGCAGGTTCGCATTGTCGCGCCCGACACGGACCTGACCTTTTCGGTTAAAGGACGCACCTTCGTGAACTCCGCGGGCACGCGCAACATGCCCAGTGGCGAAGTGTTCACGAGCCCGGTGGAAGACACCGCCGAGGGGTATATCCGCTACGACTATCCGGTCTGCCACCAGGGCCGCGAGATCGAGGGCATCCGGCTCGTTTTCCGCAAGGGAACGATCGTGGAAGCCGGCGCGGAAAAGAACGAAAAGTATTTGCTGACGATGCTGGACATGGACCCCGGCGCACGCCGCCTGGGCGAGCTGGGCATCGGGACAAACTACGGCATTCAGCGCTTCATTAAAAATATCCTCTTCGATGAAAAGATCGGCGGCAGCATTCACCTGGCCGTCGGCGATTCTTTCCCCGAAGCAGGCGGAAAGAACAAATCGGCCCTGCACTGGGACATGATCAAGGACCTGCGCAAAGGCGGCGCCCTGTACATCGACGGTCGCGTATTCCAGAAAGACGGAAAATTCGTATAAAATAGTTTCCAATCATTGGAAACTTTTGCGACCATTTTTCCAATCATTGGAAACTTTTGCGACCATTTTTCCAATCATTGGAAACTTTTGCGGCGTTTTTTCCAATCATTGGAAACTTTTTATGATTTTTTTCCAATCATTGGAAACTTTTTCCAATGATTGGAAAAAATGAAATCAGCATGGAAAGAGGCGGCTATGAAGAAAAGCATGAAGATGATATGCGCGGGTCTGGCGATAATTGGGGGTTGGCATATCGGGGCGCTGTCCGTGTGGGCGCAGGGCAGCCTGGAGCCGTCCGGCGCGCCGGCGCCGGGGTTAAAGACCCTTGAACAGATTGAGTCGCGCACGCCGATATCGAGTCTACCCTGTGTCATTAACACATCGGGTTCGTACTATCTGACCGGCGACCTGACATGCGCAAGCCCGACAGGCATCTACATCACGGCGACCTCCGTCACTCTCGATTTGAACGGCTACACACTGACCGGGCCGGGCGCGTCCGCCATGTACGGCATTCGCGTCTACCCGCCAAACCGTGTTTTCACGGTTTCCAACGGACAGCTCCGCAACTGGGGGGGCAGCTCGTATGGCATTCACGCCTTTTCCTCATACGCCGTCACGGTGAGTGACATCACCATCGAGTCGTGCGGCTCGTATGGTTTCTATCTCAAGAACGGGACCCTTCGAAACTGCGTCGTTGCGAACAGCACGGCTGACGCGGGAAATTTCTTCGGCTTTTACGTCAATTCCATGGTCATGCAAGATTGTATGGTGAATAATTCCGAATCGGTTTCCGGCAGTGTCATTGGTTTTGATATGAACGGCTCCATTGCCCGCAACTGCATCGCGTATGGGCTAACGGCCGCCAATAATTCATTGGGGTTTCAGGGACAGAACGGTTCGCTCATCGAGGGCTGCGTGGCGCGAGGGTGCGATTTTGGCATCTATGCCCACAACAAAACCTTTGCGCGTAACAACATTTGTGCGGACAACGCGGACGCCGGTATTTTTGTCTTTTATCGCGGAAACCGTATTGAAGGGAATCATCTCATCGCCAACCGGGACGGGCTATATTCCACCGGCAACGCGACCAACCTGATCGTCGCAAATTCCGCCTGTATAAGTTCCAACAGTAACTTCGTTATCACCCGGGGCGTCTACGGGCCCATCCAGGACGGCGTCACATCCACCAGCGTGGTGGTGACCAACCAGGCATGGGGTAACTTCGAGTATTGACCGGCAAAATAAGGGTCAGTCCCAGTATTTAAGTGTCGCCAATGATGTCCCGGCACGGGCGCGGCTCGCCGGGCGCGGCAGGCTAAAGGGTCTGTCGATTTAATCGGGTGAAGTTATTGGTGATCCAACTTCGGGGGTCAGACCGAGCTTTTAAGCCTGTTTTAAAAGGAATGTGTTCGATTTTACGTAAAACAGGCTTAAAAACTGCGTTCTGACCCCACTACGCAAGCCATCCAGTTTGCGGAACCGGCGAACCTGCAACCTAACCACCTACAACCTAAAACCTACCCACCTCCCGTTAGTCCTCGAGGAGGCCGGGGAAGGTCTGGCGCACGCGGTCGATGTGTCCGTCGTTGTAGTCGCGTCCTTTCAGGAGGACCACCAGGGCGAGGATATCCTCGTTGCTCACGGTGTACTGGGTCTTGGGGTGTCGGTCGACATGGGTGGCGAGCCGTTTGATGGCCGTGCGAATGGTGATGGGACGCCGGGTGGGTTTATGCTGCTCGGGGTTCTCCAGGGAATGGATGGCGCGGTCGATGATCTCGCGTTCCTGTCCGGCGGGGGCCGAGAGGGCATCGCGACAGATGGCCTTGCACTTGGTCCAGGAAATCCGTCCTTCTTCAAGCATTTTGCGCAAGCGGCTGTCCATGGAAGGCGCGAAGCGAAGGATATCATCGACCAGCGATTCGCTCTTATCGAGGAATTCGGCGATCTGCTCTTTGGACCAGTTGGCGTTGTTGAGGTAGATGATGGAATCAAAGTAGTCGGTCAGTTTGGCGTCGAGGCGGTCGGCGTTGAGTTTGAGGTTCAGGGCGCGCATCTCATCGAGGTCGCCGGACACCACGCGCACATCGATGCGGTCAAAATAGCCGGGGTTCTCATCGCGGATGGCGTTGACGGCCGCACAGCGGTGAAAGCCGCCCACGAGGAAATACTCGCCATGCTGGCGTTCCCAGACGATGAGGGGTTCGAGCAATCCGTTTTTCATGATATCGGTTTTGTAGTGGGCGACCTTTTCCTGGTTCAGGGCGCGGTGGTTGGCGATCAGGGGATGAACCTGAATGCTTTCAAACGGCACATAGTCATATCGTTTTGTTGCTATCATGTTTAAAACTCCAGTATTAAAAATTGTTAAAAGGTTGCCCCGGACGTTAGCAGATGTTGCAGGCAGGTCAATCCTTCATCAAAGAAATTTCAAATATCATTGGTTACACTTCAACATATGATAAGGTACGGAAAACAGGAACAAACAAAATGGCACGGAAGAACAAAACAATGAACACAAGAGCGCGCGGGAGGTGGTGTCGCATCGCCGCCCTGGCGGCACTCCCGCTATGGGGTGGGTGCTCGGGGCCGGACCCGGTGGCGCACGCCATCCAGCGTCTGGGCGGGACACACGCCGAACAACAGAAGGCCGCGATGGAGTTGCGACTGACCAGCCGGGACCCGACCCCGCAATTGATCGCGACCATTGAAAACCGGAAGACCAAGGCGCGCGTACGGGTCGCGGCCATTGAGGTGCTGGGGGACATTGCGCGGCGGCAGGAGAATGAACAGGCCTGGGCGTTTCTGGAAACGCTGCTTACTGCTCCGGATGAAAACATCCGCGAGGCCGCGGTGAAAGGGTTTGTGGATACGGAATATGACCAGGCGGCGTCAGCCTTGATCGCCCTCAAGGCCGGGGCGCCTGAAACACTGCGCGCCCTGATTGACAAGGCCCTGGGCAGCATGACCCGCAAGATGGTGCGCGAAGTGGAAAAACAATGGAACTCGCCCGAGGCGGCGATGGCGGCCTACCAGGCGGCCGCGGGCATCGGCCTGGGCCGCGGCCAGATGGGATACAGCCATGCCCGGTTCCTGGAAATGCGCGGACGCGTGGAAGAGGCGAACGCGAAATACGACGCCCTGGGCGTCATTCGCAAATGGTGGATCATCGGGCCGTTCCCCAATCGCCAGGGCATGGGGTTCCGGCAGGTCTATCCGCCTGAAAACGAAGTCCTGCTTGACGCGGAATATCCTTCCACCCTGGGGCCGATCACCTGGTACCGCATGGACCGTCCCCTGCCCGGCGGCTTTCTGGATTTCGAATCATTTTTTGTCGAAACGGACAATGTGGTCGGCTACACAATGGTCTACCTGGTCAGCGACAGGGAACAACAGGTGGAGGTGCGCGCGGGCAGCGACGACACCCTACAGCTCTACCTGAACCACGAGCTTGTGTGGGCGCACGAAGAGTATCGCGCGTTGAACTTTGATGACGATGTGGTGGCCATCACGCTCAACCAGGGAACGAACAGCCTGGTGTTCAAGGTTTGCGAAGACTGGGGCGGCTGGCAACTGATGGCGCGCATCACCGGCCCGGACGACACCCCGCTGGAGGGTGTCGACATCCGATTATGACATACTACCGTTGCTTGAATTAATAGAAGAGCACAAACTCGGAGCGGCGGTTCTGGGCCCAGCCATCTTCATCGTGGGTCATGGACGCCGGATTTTCTTCGCCATAGCTTTTCGTCTGAATGCGCCCACCGTCAATACCCAGTCCGATAAGATACGCGCGCACCGCCAATGCCCGGCGTTCTCCCAGCGCCATATTGTATTCACGGCTGCCTCGTTCATCACAATGACCTTCAACGATAATATCCATGGTCGGATTGCTGCGCATGTAACTGGCGACTTCCTCGACCTTTACGCGTTCGGAGGGACCGACCGACGAGCTGTCATACTCGAAATACACCGGCATGAACTGATTGGCGAATTCCTGCATAGAGCCATCCAACGGACGCGCGCCCAGCGGGTCGCCGTATATATCCAGTTCACTGCCGACCACACCGCCGACATTATCATTCAGACCACCGCGTTTGCGTTTTGTTTTACATCCTGTAAACGCAATCGCCACAACTAAACCCATCATCACAACAGGAAACCAACGTTTTTTCATATCCTTTTTCCTTTTCTATTTTTCCTGTTCCTATTTTTTCGGTCCGGTTATCACTTCGGCGACCAGGCCGGTGAAAACCAGTCCCCTTTTATTTCAAATCTCATTAACGGTACCGGTCTATCCCCCATGGTGTCAAGAATGTAGATGGAAGATCGGTAATTCTGTGTGCGGGTCGCGGCAATGTGGCGTCCGTCCGGCGCCCAGGACGGATCCTCATAATCCGCGCTTTCGCGGGTGATCTGGTTGATCTCGCCCGTGCGCGGGTCAATGACGCAAATCTGGTATTGTGGACCGAATTTGCCCGCATAGGCGATTTTTCCGTTGGCGCCCCAGTCGGGGGACACATTTTCGGTGCCCCGGGTGGTCAGGCGCCGGGGCTGCCCCCCGCTGCGCGAAATGGTGTATAACTGGGGACGTCCGGACTGGTCAGACACATAGACGATCTGACTTCCATCCGGCGACCAGGAGGGGCTGGCCTCCGCCGCGCGCACGCTGCGCGTCAGGCGGGTAAGCTGTCCGCTTGCCAGGTTTTTGACATACAATTCCGGATTGCCGTCCTTGGAGAGGATCAGGGCCACATCCTGTCCATTGGGCGAGATATCCGCCCCGGTGTTGAGGCCGGGATAGTTGGCGATGCGGTCCCGGCTGCCGGAGGCCACATCAATCAGGTAGACATCGGGAAACTTCTTCAGGAAGGAGGTATAGATGAGTTTATCACCCAGGGGGCCCCATTTTGGGGCGATGCTGACCGAGTTATCACGGGTCAATTGCAGCATGTGTCCGCCGTCCGCATCCGAAAGGTATACCTCTTTTTTGCCGGACAGGGTACCCACCATCGCCAATCGCGTGGACGCCATCCCCTTGTGGCCCGTCAGCGCCTCGACAATATCATCCGCCGCGCGGTGGGCCAGGCGGTCGGCATTGGCGACCTGTTCGCGGTAGGCCTTGCCCATCATGGAGCGTTGATCCCCGGTGCGGTAGACCCGGACTTCCGCCTTCACATCGCGCCCGTCCGCGGTGGCGCTGCCCAGGATGCGGAATTCGCCTGCGCCGCGAACCGGCGTAAACCATCCGGAACGCAGCAGGTCACGCTCCAGCGTCTGGTAAAACAGTTGCCCCCCGGCGCCCGTGACCTCGAGGCCGGACAAGTCGATGGTTGATTTCTCGCCCGCGCTTTTAGTAACACGGACCTGCGCATGTACGGCGCTCAGTCCGGTCACCAGTAACAGCCCGAACACGTATCGTGTCATCTTTCCAATCATTGCATCTCCTGTACTATCAAAATCGCTTGTCATTGCTATATTCTGTTTCCGATGGTACATAACAGATTTAGCGGAAGGATGAGAAGATAATAATGAATTGTTAATTTTTTTTAAGGTCCTGGCTGGTCTTACCGAAACAAAATGTGCTAGCCTTATCCGGAGAATGATATACAGGAGATTTATTATGCTCAGACATTATATGAAGACTCTTTTGATATGTGGCGTGGTCATGCTGTGTGCCATGGCCTGCTCAAAAAAATCGTCCCCTGAAACTGCCGCGGCCGACGGGACTGGAGACGCGGCAAAGGGCGCCGGGAAAACCGCCCGTCCATCGGCGCCGGTGGATATTACCATTGGAACCGGCCAGGAAGGCGGAGCGTATTTTTCCACTGGCCACGAACTCATTAAACTCTTGAAAGATACCGTGCCGGACCTGCTTGAACAGTGCACGGTACAAGCCTCGGCAGGCTCTGTGGACAACATCAACAACGTACTCAAAGGAAAGCTGACCTTCGCGTTGGCGCAGTCGGACCAGCAATATGCCGCGGTACAGGGCCAATCCGCCTGGGCCGATGCCGGTCCGCAGGCAAACCTGCGCGCGCTTTTTTCCGTGTATCCGGAGGCGGTGACGATCATATCCCGCGATGAGGCCGCCATCCGGTCGGTTGATGACCTGCGCGGGAAGAACGTCAACGTGGGGGAACCCGGCTCGGGGACGTATCAAAACGCGATGGATGTCCTGGCCGCCGCGGGACTTTCCCCGGAAACGGATTTGGAGGCCTCGCAGCTATCAACGGAAAAGGCGGTGGATCTGCTGAAATCGGACATGCTCGACGCCATCTTTCTTACCACGGGACATCCCTCCGACGTGGTGCAGGGCCTGCTGGAATCAGGGATGCGGATACGCCTGGTGCCCTTTGAAGGGCTGGCGGCCCTGCAAAAGCAGAGGCCCTATTATGTGCGCGCGGTTATTCCGCTGGACCTCTATCCGGATGTGGTAAACAGCCAGGACATCAATACGGTCGGGGTGCAGGCCACCGTGGTGACCTCCGCGGACCTGCCGGATGACCTGGCCTACGGCATGGCCAAGGCGTTTATTGACAACCTGGAGACCTTCCGGACGATCAATCCCGTATACCGGCCTCTGACCTACGCCTCGGCCCTGCAGTCCCTGTCCGCGCCATTGCACCCGGGCGCCATCCGGTACTACACCGAAGTCGCGCCGATGATTCTTGAAAAAAGCCACAAACACATCGTCGGACGTTAGGTGGTAGGTGGTTAGGTAGGTGGTAGGTGGTTAGGTTGTAGGTGGTAGGTGATTAGGTTAGGTGGTAGGTGATTAGGTAGTAGGTGGTTAGGTTGTAGGTGGTAGGTGATAGGTGATTAGGTGGTAGGTGATTAGGTGGTAGGTGGTATAGATTGGCGATGGGAAGAGTAGGATCAGAATGGGCGACGATCACATAGCGCCAGAACTTAGAAAAATCCGGGCTTAATCACAACGGATACGCAAGTTGAATGCTCCAGATGATGCACCGCCCAGTCAACCTGCGTCTGGAAAATGAAACTGACACCTTAATCACCAAACCGCCTCCGGAGGGGCCCACGATCTTAGCTCGGGGCCGGTGGCCCCGAGAAGGCTACACCAACCGTATGGCACCCCAATCGTTTAAATCACGTAGTAATGACCGATCAGGGGGCAGGTCATGCAGTCGCTACGCGATGCCATAGGCTGATGCGGTATCTATCATCCGTGGGCTAAAGCGCCACGGCTATTATCGTTCTGTCGCTACGCGACGTGGATTTAATCTCAGCGACTGGAT
>RZZM01000768.1 GCA_009929845.1 Spartobacteria bacterium | reverse complement strand
TCAGATGAATGACGCGGTTTTTATGGACGCGGAGGGTCGGATGGATGCGGCCTCCGCGCCGAACTTTGACAGTCAGTGCCAGAAATGGATTGATAAGGGCATTAAAACAATCGTGGTCGATCTGTCAAAACTTGAATACCTCAGCAGCGCCGGATTGCGCAGTATCCTGGTGATCGCCAAGAAACTGAAAGCCGACGGCGGCAAGCTGCTCTTCTGCGGGGTAAAGGGTACCGTAAAGGAGATTTTTGATATCTCCGGCTTTTCCTCCATGTTCGAATTTTACGATAATCCGACCGCCGCCCTCGAAGGCCTGTAAATCGCCCGGCCCGGACCTTTCCATGTTTCGCTTCCCGCGTGGCGACCGTAAAAATACAAAACAAAAACGGTTGTGTTTTGTGGGAAGATGACGGATAGTGTCTGTGACGGATGCGCGTTGGCTGATGCGGAGAAATCAGCCGGGATGGTCAAGATAAGGAAAGAGCTATGACGATGTTTCAAACGATTGTGGAAGGTATCGGCGGCACGCCGCTGGTGCAGCTTCATTCGCTTGCGAAGGACTTGCCGGCGCGGGTGGCGGTGAAGCTGGAGTCCAAAAACCCGATGGGCAGCGTGAAGGACCGTCTGGCCCTCGCGATGATCGCGGCGGGTGAACGGGATGGGAAGATTCATCCGGGGGCGATGATTATCGAACCGACCAGCGGCAATACGGGGATCGGCCTGGCCTTTGTCTGCGCGGCCAGGGGCTATAGACTTGTGCTCGCGATGCCCGATACCATGAGCATTGAACGCAGGAAGCTGCTGAAGGCGCTGGGGGCGGATCTGGTGTTGACGCCGGGCGCCGAAGGGATGAAGGGGGCCATCGACATGGCCTACCAGATGGCGGACGAGGTGGAGAATGCTTTCATCCCCATGCAGTTTAATAATCCGGCCAACCCGGCCGTTCACCGCGCGACCACGGCGGAGGAAATCTGGAAGGATACCGAAGGCCGTGTGGATATTTTCGTGGCGGGCGTGGGCACGGGCGGCACGATTACGGGGGTGGGCGGACGCCTTAAG
>RZZM01000338.1 GCA_009929845.1 Spartobacteria bacterium | reverse complement strand
TGACTTCAACATCAGATGAAATTGAAAAATCACCGCGATTACTGGCGAATCAATGAAAAATATCATGCTGCGGCCAACGGTCCAGGTAAGGAGTTCTGACCTTGGGGGGGTAGGCTTTTTCACTCGCCGATCAGGCCAGAAAAAGGCTTTGTGTGGCAAATTCAGGTTCCGTGGTCAGGTTCACGCCGAGTTTGCGCAGCCCGGACTCGTCGCCGGGCGTCGGCATGTGCGTCATGTGCATCTCGCAGTTCCGGAGGTCCTTCAACCGCTCGACCGCCGCCTGCGCGGCCGGATTGGTCGTGGCGCTGATCCCCAGCGCGATCAGGGTTTCCTCCAGGTTCAGACTCACCCGACTCTCGTTGAAGATGTTCTTTTTCAGTCCGGCAATCGACGCGGTAATGTTCGGCGAAATCAGGTGGATGGCGTCCGGAATGCCCGCCAGCATTTTGACCGCGTTGAGGATCAGGCTTGATGCCGCATGCATCAGGGGGGAGTTCTTGCCGATGATGATGCTCCCGTCGGTCAGCTCCATCGCCGCGCCGCAGAAGATGCCTTCGTGCCCTTTGCCGTTGCTGCGCGCCTTTTCCGCCGCCGCGCGGGCGGGCAACACCACGGGACGGTCCTCGGGTTTGATGTTCAGTCCCTTGAGCAACATTTCCACCCGGTCCGCCGTCGCCGGGTCGACCACGCCCATGGCCTGCTCGCACCGATAGCGGAAATAGCGTCGGATGACCTCCTGGCGGGCCGCCTCCTGCACCGCCTCGTCGTCCACAATCCCGAAGCCCGCCCGGTTCACCCCCATATCGGTGGGGGACATATAGACCTTATCCGAGCCTGTGATCTTTTCGAGGATACAGCGGACCAGTGGAAAGGCCTCGACGTCGCGGTTGTAATTGACGGTCGCTTCCCCGTAGGTCTCAAAATGGAAAGGATCGATCATGTTGAAATCCCGGATATCGGCCGTGGCCGCTTCGTAGGCGATGTTCACCGGATGCTTCAGGGGGATATTCCAGATGGGGAAGGTCTCGAACTTGGCATAGCCGGCGTCCTTGCCGCGCTTGTGCTCGTGGTAAAGCTGGGAAAGACAGGTGGCCAGCTTGCCGCTGCCGGGGCCGGGGCCGGTAACCACAATCAACGGCTTTTTCGAGGGGATGTAGGGGTTCGCCCCGTAGCCCTCCTCGCCGACAATGCGGTCCACGTCGGTCGGATATCCCAGGGTCGGACGGTGGGTGTAGACCGATATCCCCCGGTTTTCGAGTTTCTTGCGAAAGACATTCGCCGCCGGCTGGTCCTCGTAGCGGGTGATGACAACGCCAAGGACATCCAACCCCCACTCGCGCAGATCGTCAATCAGCTTCATCGCGTCGGAGTCATATGTGATCCCGAAATCCGCCCGCACCTTCTTGCGCACGATATCACCCGCATAAATGCACAGCAAAATGGCCGCCTGGTCCTTGAGCTTGTGCAGCAGGCGGATTTTGACATTGGGATCAAACCCCGGCAGCACCCGCGCGGCGTGGTAATCATAAATTAATTTGCCCCCGAATTCCAGATAGAGCCTCCCGTTGCCGGCCTTCATCCGCTCAAGAATCGCTGAGGACTGCTCTTCCAGGTACTTCTCGTTGTCAAATCCTGTTTTTTTTGTCATATTCACTCCTGTGTGCGCGCCATCCTATGTCAGGAAAACCCGCCGGGCAAGCGGTGAGTTGACAAAAAACAAAAATCCCCCTTTACAAACCCCGGGTCATGGCGTAGGTTAGGCAAAAGTAAAGCGCTTTACGTATAGTAAAATATGTAAGTTCTTGTTTTTTGACAGAAAAGGAAATTTATCAAATATGAGAAATTTGTGCGTAAGATTTGGAGTTCCCGAGGGTCATTTCGGACCGGTCGAGCGTACGCTGTTCATTGAGACATCTTCCTAACACCACTGAGTGACGGAGAGACCTTCCATCCATCCCCGTAACTCAACACTACACAACCAGCCCCGACTCCCGTGCAACCTGTCGGGGCTGGTTCCCCTTTTTCGGCATGGTTCATGCTCTTTACATCCGGTGTGGTAAATCGCCGCAGCGAACATCGGAAAGGAACGAACGCAATGAAGGGCCGCAGGATCATAGGACGGAGGCAGACGATCGGGTTCCTCGCCGTTTGCATGACGCTTTGCGCGCTCCTGGGCGGCTTCTCCATGGCGGTCCCCGGCGGCGGACGGTTCCTGCCCCTGCTGGCTATTCCGGTGGTTTGCGCCGTCGCGGCCCTCGCCTGTCGCCATATGATGGATTTGTATATCAGCCAACGACTCAACGTGCTCACCGCGCACTGTGCACTCATCGGGGGAGGGGGGGATACACACCTCGATACGCGTGCCGGGGACGCGTTCGATACGCTGGTGGACGCGATCAACATGATGTCCGACCGCCTCGCCGCCCGTCGACAGGAATGCTTGCTGGCAGAAATGGAAGCCGAGTGGGAACGCGTCAAACTCGAGGTCAGGCTCAGTGAACAGACCCGCGAGATGCTGTGCCTCAATGATAAACTCCAGGCCGCGCGGGCCGGGGAAATCGGGCCACGCGCGCTCCTCCACATCTGCGCCGAGTGCAAATGCATCAAGGATGAAAACGGCTATTTCCATAATATCGAAGACTTCATGGAGGAACACTTCCCCATCCGTTTCAGTCACGGATTATGCCCCGGATGTATGAACAAACTCTACCCGTTCATGCACGGCGTTTCGCTGGTCGCCACCCTGCCCTCGATGGAGTCACATCCACCGCAAAGCTCGGGGGCAGGAGCGGCCATCAAAAATCTGTGATAATCTGTGTAATCTGTGGGCCGCTTTTTACATTTAGCCGCACAGGGGTCAATAATCGCCGTTTAAGGACTTGAATAATGGGCATTTTCGGGGATAGTACGTGGATGTTCCGAAGAGTGCTCATAGACTTGAACAACCGGATCACCCGCGCGCGCAGCGTACGGGTGGCGCCCGGGCATTTGTTGCTGTTGGCGCCCCGTTGCCTGCAACACACCGGATGCGACCACAACCTGGGGCCCGAGATGCTGCATTGTCAGGCGTGCGGGCGATGCAACATCGGCGAACTGGTTGCCTTGGGCCGTGAACTGGGGATCATCTGCCGCATGGCCGCGGGGGGGCGCGAGGCGCTGGCGTTCGTGAAGGATGAGCGGGTGCGCGCCGTCGTGGCTGTCGCCTGCGAAAAGGAACTTTTTGAAGGCATTTGCGCGAGCCTGCCCAAACCGGTGCTGGGGGTGTACAACCAGCAGAACAACGGCCCCTGCCGCGACACCTCCGTGGATATGGCCGCCGTGCGCCGCGCCATTACAGCCATGCTTGAAAACTGATTATGCCCAATGGCTCGCCCCTATAAGCGCTAATTTCAGAACGCCGACACCTTGGTGTCACGTTAACTTCCACGAGGTAAGGTGTTCTGAAACTATCTGTGCTCCGGCGCGGCTTATGGATTGAAAACAACAAAACTTTGGCCATTATGGGGGGCATGGAAATGCTGAAGAATGACATACATCCGGAACTGCCGATGCCGCTTGCATTGCTGCTTCCGGCGCCTGATGCCGAGGCCCATGTTCAGTCTGTCAGCGAGAACAGCGACCTGACACGGTTTGACGACCATTCCATCGATATCCTGCTCGTGACAATCGAGGCAACAAACTCCCTGCCGGTAGCGGTCTGGGATCAAAAGCTCGCCGACGGCGGCGTCCTCTGCCTGCTGCACACTCCACAACCCGGCGCCCATCCATTACGACTATTCGAGCGCTGCCGACGGGAACTGAGCGCCCGCGGGTTCAGGGGGCAGTCCGCGTGGACCTTTCTTCCTGATGCCCGGTCCGCAAAACTCATGCTGCCGGTGTCAGGCAAGGAGATCGCCTTCGCCCTTTCTTCAACCCTGAACTACCGCCATCCCTGCCTGCATGCCCTGCAAGGCCTGGCCGCGCGCCTGCTGCCGATGGCGTTCTTCGTCAAAACCCGAATGACCAACTTCACAATAATCGCACACAAGTAATATGCAAACATTGGTTCAATCCGTCATACAGCATCTGCAACGCGAGCCGGACGGGGGGCTTCCGGACGGGCTGACGCCTGATATCACGCGCACACTGATTCGCCGCGCGAATCACAAGTGGCTGCTGTTTGTCTTTTTTCATTCCGCGCGGGAACCCGCGCTGGTCATCAAGACGCCGATGCGCGCCGGTGACCGCGACCGCATCGAACGGGAACACACGCATTTGAATCAATTGCGCGACGGCAACCTCCGCGTGCCGGGCCTCCCGCCCCGCCATGCGCTTGTACACACCGCCTTCGGCCCGGCGCTGGCGCTGCCCTTTGCGCCACATAGCGCTCCCATGCATATCGTCCTGAGCCGTCCATGGGTCCGCTATGCGCCGCGACGCCGACGCGCCTGCCTGGACCGCGCGGCGGACTGGCTGCTCACCCTCCAACGCCAGGGCCTCCGCCCGATGGATGAAGCGGCAGCCGCCACCGCCTGTACAAACAAAATGCTGACGGATGAATTCCGGGACCTGCGCCAGGCCATCCGGGACGGGGCCATACCCCTGACCATACAGCACGGCGATTACAATCCGGCCAATATCCTGCTGCATGATGGTGGATGCACCGTCGTTGACTGGGAGTGGATGCAGTGGCCGGGCCTCCCGCTGGTCGATCTCTTCAATCTGGCGCTCCGCTCGACCATGTTGCGAAAACAACTCGGACACGCGCACGACGCCCTGCCCTCCTTCGCCCTGCTCCGGGATACCTTCCTGACACGAAGTCCGGAATCGGATTTCATCAGGGCGTGGCTCCCTCGCTATCGGCAGCACCTGGGTATATCGGAGGCACAGGCGCAGGCGCTGTTCCGGTGTTTCGCGTCGTTTGTTGTGCCGAGCTCACTTTCCACAAAAGAAAAGGATGAACTTCGCCTCGAACTTTGATAGCCTGACACACAGCATGAAGGTACTGGTAGCCATATCCGTAATAGGCAACGTCAAACGCGGCGGCGAAAGCACCACCCTCGGGTTGGTTCGCTTCCTGGAGCAACACGCGGAGGTCACCGTGGTTTCCGGCGGACCGTTTCTCTCGAAGCACACCATCAATATCGGCTTCCCGCCCATGCCCGTCCGCGAACGCCTGTATGCCGCGCTGCCCCCCCTGGCCGCGCGCCTGCTGCGGCGTTTCCACCGGGACCCGCTTTCCATGCGCAACCGGGCCTTCTGCCGACGCCTGCGACCGATCGCGGTCCGGGAACAACCCGA
>RZZM01000767.1 GCA_009929845.1 Spartobacteria bacterium | reverse complement strand
ACCCGGTCCAGCTCCCGGTCCACGCATTCTTTACGGTTTTGCAGATAGTCGTTCAGATCAAACATGGACAGAGCTTAGCCGCAACGCAGGGGTAAGTCAAACAGCTTCAGAATTCCTTACCCCGCATTATCATTTTCATGTCACGATCGTGACATGAAAATGATAATGCGGAAACAGCCTCTGGAGGAGGCCACGATCTTAGCTCGGGGCCGGTGGCCCCGAGATCGCGACACCAAACGCATAGCGTCCGGAGCGCCGCACGAATACTTGACCACGAGCCTTTTTCCTTATCTTTTCGTTGCGGGGGCTCTACGGAGTAGCCGCCATCCAGATATGCCGCGCAACAAGTAACTTTTGGAGGGCGAGATTCCTATCGAGCCAGCTTGTACCCGTGCCCAATCTTATCCAAAGCGTCTGCGTGTGATATCGCGTGGATAGAGAAGGTGAAATCGATTTTTTCTCTTATCTATTCGGTTTAACATAGTGGGGTGGCCATGAGATACAGGCCTTGAAAGGCCTGCCTATTATCGGGTATCCCTACGGGATAGGGGCTGTTGGTATAGTTGAAGATGCCTGCGAGGGGATTATGCGCTGTGCTGTTTGTTGTCGCTCGTTAATCCTAATCGCACTCTTTTTCATCGCCTATCCCATGCGGAGCAGCCTCCGGCGGGATGGGCGATTGATGAGTGCGATTAGGAGCGGCGAGCAAACCTACCACCTAATCACCTACAACCTAACCACCTACTATCGTTGGGGTATGGAAGAAAACATGTATCTTCTCAATAACCCATTTTGTTAGCCACGGATGAACACAGATGAACGCGGATAAAAACATACCAAACGGCCTTTATGAGCCGGAAAATGACCAAAAATGGGCTCTTCAATGCCCCAAAACCCCTTTTTCTCCATTTTTTCGGCATTTCCCACCGAAATCAGCCGTATTCGCGGGAGGGTCGCTCTCCTCAGCGACTGGACGGCGGGCGAGGATGCCTTGCGCCGCGCCCTGCGTACGCTGGTCATTGAGGACAATGACCCTCCCGGCGGGTTGGGCAACTGCG
>RZZM01000766.1 GCA_009929845.1 Spartobacteria bacterium | reverse complement strand
CGCCGACGCGCAACCCGCCGGTATCTTCAAAAACCTGCATCTCGGCCAGATTGCCACGCACGCGAATCACTTCGCTTTTAAGTCGTATTTCGCCGAGGTGCGCATACGCCACTTCATTCTGAACGACCGGCTTTTCAAAAGCGACCGTCAACAGATTTCCGTTAACGCCAACTACTTTTCCAACATTCTTTTCCATAGCGATTATCCAGTTTACCTGTTGAAAGAAATATTATACCGTTACTTCTTCACTCATTATTTCAGACATGGAGCCTTCTTCGGTCAGGCCGCCCACGATTAATTCTTCAATTCGTTGTTGTCCCTTTTCCTCTTCCAGCGCCGCCCACCGGAGCAGTATCTTCAACTTCACCGCATAGGCCAGCACGCTCGCCAGCCCGAAGGGGTCGCCCAGAGAAATTTCATCCGCCAGCCGCCACCGGCAACGGTCCAGCGCGCTCTCCCGATCGAGCGGGTTACCTTTGGTCCAAGCCTCTTCGACCTCCCGTTCTATTGAAAGGTCGAATCCGCTATACTCCTTAAGGTAGGCCGCCGCATCCACGTTGCGCTTACCGGCGCGGGCGATCACCACGGCATCGCGAATCTGCCGCTCCGCATTGCGCCACTTCTCCATGAACGGGGAGAGGCCTTCATCGATCCGCTCATCGAGAATACAGCGCAGCTCCAAGGCGTCCTCCTCGGTCAGCGGGCTGCAACATGCCTCGAATTCCTCCTGCGTCAGGGGGGGCTTGTCCCCAAAATTCAACATGGGAAGGCTGGCTATTACGTAAAAATATTCCATAGGTTGTCCGCTTGTCGGTGCGAAGTACTCAGCCGTCAGGCCGTTCGCGGTTATTCCTTTTTGGTTACTACGTTGTGGACAATTTCCGCCAGTTGCGGACGCAGGAAATTCATCAGCGACTCGGCAATCGCCTCTTCGGTGAAATCGTTATAGGCATCGTTCCCCTTGAGGGACACCTTGAACCCCTTGACAATTTCGCTGTCCTCACACACCTGGACCCCGCCTTTGACGGCCTCCTTGAATTTTCCGGAAAAGAAAGAGGTCA
>RZZM01000337.1 GCA_009929845.1 Spartobacteria bacterium | reverse complement strand
CATGTTGTGCGGTAAACCTGGAGGGCGAGGCCGCGGTTTCCTGGATTCCGCTTTCAAGGTGTTAAAATCACCTTGGCCGGCGGCGCGGGTTGGGTGTATACTTCCTGGCCTGTTTAACCGACGGGCCGTATAGCCAGGGACAGGCAAGAATGAACGAAGAACAACAGACAGTACAAAACAGACGCTTTCCGGTGACGCACAAGATGCTGATGGACTGGGCGGGCAACCGTGTCTATCACGAAGCCCAGGCCGCGTTTAAAAACGGCCGTGTGCTGCGGGTCGAATACGAGCATCCCCTGGTACGCGGACAACTTGATCTCGGCGCGCGGGGCCTGAACTGTGAATTTCGGCTCCTGCCCGACGGCTATGTCGAAAACCGCTGCCCCTGTCGCAACAGCACGGAGCGCGGGCTCATCTGCATACATGTCATTGCCCTGGCCATGGAACTGATCCGGCGGCAGGACGACCCCGAACGTGCGCGCAAGGCCCGTGAAGAGATGCGGCGCGCAGCGCGCCTGGCGGATATTGAAGAGGGGCGCTACCTCTATCGCGTGCCGTCCGATCACCGCGGCGCGATCCCCGCCCGCCTGCGCCTGACCCTCGCCGCCGACTGGCCGGAAGCGCTGGCCCAGGGACACCTTGGCCTGTCCTGCCGCGCCCACTACGGTAAACACCGTTGCGATCCACTCGACGAAATCGCCCCGGAGCTTCCCCTCTCCTTCAGCGAACAGGACGAAAACATCCTCTATGTCCTCGAGGATATTTCCGAAGGCCCCGCCAAGGGCCACCTCCAACTCGTTCCGTCCGATTTCATCAATATCCTCAACCTGCATATCGGCAGCCCGTTGTACCAGGAGGGCCGCGAGGACCCGCTCACCGTAAACGCCGCCGGCATGGCCTCCGTTCTACAGATGGACCTCGACCGCGAAAACGGCGAACTGATTCTGATGGTCCACACGGAACTGCCCTTCATGGATGCGCGTTCTTTCCCGGTCTATATCATCGCCGGACGCGAAGGGTGGATTTATGACGCCGGACACTTCTGGAAACTCGATGCCCTCCTGCCCGGCCCTCTCCAGGGCATCTACCAAAAGCCGGTATACATCGAACGCACCTCCGTGCCCCGCTTTCTTCAGGCCGAACTCCCGCTGATCGAAAAGCATATCCCGGTGCAAACCGATATCAGCAACGACTTACTCTCCATCGAACCGGCCCAACCCACCTTCCGCCTGTCGGTGAAGGGAAGCCCCGCGTCGCTGGCCGCCACGCTGTATGCGGAATATGACGGCCTACGCCTTGTCGCGGGCAAGAATGACGCGAACGGGCAGTTTGCCCTACCCGATCCCGACGACCTGCTGGGCTACCGGGTCCGCAATCCCCGGCAGGAAGCGGCCGCGCTCGAACAGTTGCGACCCACCGGATTCGTCGGCACGCGCGGGGATGACATCGAACCCATCAAGGGATGTCGCGAAGTCCTCAACTTCCTGGGCACCGGCCTGCCCAAACTGCGCCGCATGGGATGGAAGGTCAGCATGGAGGGCCGCATCGAACCCTACATGGAGTCCATGGAATTCGCCACCCCGGTCGTGCATGTGCATACCCCGTCGGACAGCCAGGGATGGATGGAGGTTGGGTTTGAATTTGAGGACCAGCAGGGGCAAAGCCTCACGGAATCGGACATCCAGCGCGCCATTCTCAAGGGCGAATCCTACTTCGAAACAAGCGGACGTGTCATCCTGTTTGACACCGATGCCATTACCACCGCGCGGGATGTCTTCAACGACTGCTCGGGAGGCGCCGGCGCCAAGGCCGGCACCTTCCGGATGAACGGCATCTATTCGGGCTATCTGCAATCATCGCTTGACGCCCTCGATGGCATTGATGTCGAGGCCGACCCCAACTGGCAATCCCGCGCGCGCGGACAAAACCGCGCCGAAAAAATCACGCCCGTCCCCCTGCCTGGCAACCTCGACGCCATCCTGCGGCCCTATCAGAAAGAAGGGGTCTACTGGCTGCGCTTCATGGAAAGCAACTACCTGTGCGGTATTCTTGCAGATGAAATGGGCCTGGGCAAAACCCTCCAGACCCTGACCTGGCTCTCGCTGCAGCGCGTGCATGAAGAATCCCGCAACCAGCCCTCCCTGCTGGTCTGCCCGACCAGCCTGGTCGAAAACTGGGCCGAGGAAGCCGCGCGCTTCACGCCAGACCTCAAGGTCATGGTCGTCAGCGGCGCCGACCGCCACGACAAATGGGAAGAGGTTGCCCGCGCCGATCTGGTCGTCACCTCCTATGCCCTGATGCGCCGGGATATTGACCGCTATCTGGAAACCACCTTTGCCGCCATCATCCTGGACGAGGCCCAACACATCAAGAACCGCTCGACACAGAACGCCCTGGCCGCAAAAAAAATCAAGGCGGCCCAACGGCTTGTGCTTACCGGCACCCCCATCGAAAACAGTGTAGCCGACCTCTGGTCTATCATGGATTTCCTCATGCCCGGCTATCTTGGTGGCCACAAAACCTTCCGCGAATACTATGAGCTGCCCATCGGGCGCGGCGGCGAGGATGCGGAGGGCGCACAGGTCAAACTGCGACGGAAACTCCATCCCTTCCTGATGCGCCGCCTCAAAACCGAAGTCGCCAAGGACCTGCCGGCCAAGATCGAGCGGATCGCCTCCTGCACCCTCAGCAAGGACCAGCAACTGGTCTACAAGCAACTGGTCGAGTCATCCCAGCGCCGCATCTTCGATATGGTCATGCGGGACGGCTTCAACCGATCGCGCATGGAGATTCTCAAGACCCTGCTGCGACTGCGGCAAACCTGCTGCCACCTCGACCTCTTGAAACTCCCGGACATGAAAAGCCAATATCCCTCCGCCAAAATGTCCTTGTTCTTCGAATTGCTCGATGAGGCCCTGGATGGCGGGCACCGCGTGCTGGTCTTCAGCCAGTTCACCACCATGCTGGCCATCCTGCGCAAAGAACTCGAAGAACGCGAACGGCGGTACTGCTATCTTGACGGCAGCACGCGCGACCGCCTGGGTGTGGTGCGGGAATTCAACACCAACCGAGATATCCCGGTTTTCCTCATGAGCCTGAAAGCGGGCGGCACCGGGCTCAACCTTACCGGCGCCGATATGGTCGTCCATTTCGACCCCTGGTGGAACCCCGCCGTGGAAGACCAGGCCACCGACCGCGCCCACCGCATCGGACAAAAACGCACCGTCTACAGCATCAAGCTCATCACCAAAGGCACCGTGGAAGACAAAGTACTCGCCATGCAAAAGCGTAAAAAGAGCGTCATCGACGCCACCCTGGCCCGGGACGAACAGGTCATGCAGAAACTCACCTGGGAGGATGTCCAGGAACTCCTGACCTTCTGATTTGTAAGAATTCTCACTACTATGCGCTCGCGCGCTTTCTGCGCCAGGACGAGCGGAAAACCTTGAGAGAGAGGCCGATATGAAAGAAAATACGATCGAAAGTGGAAAATCAGTAAAACAAGAACTTTTGGATATTGTCGAGAGTCCCGAGAACAATCTGGTCTTCATCTGCGACAACACCGCGGGTTTTGGCGTACTTCGTTTACGCAAAGGGGAGTGGGCCATGAAGACGTTCCTGGTCCATCTGGAATTCTGCAGCAATCCGCTGTGCGGTTGCACAATGATAACGCTCCGGTGTGTCCCCGCGGACATCCCGAATCCGACACCCTCCGACGCCCTGTCTGTTTGCCTGGACCCCCTGGAGCGGACCGCCACGACGTTGCCGGAACAAGCGCTTGAAGGAACGCGCTATGAGCCGAAACTGGCCAAGGCCATCGTCAAGGAATTCCGCATCGAAGAGTGGAGTGTACTCACCCATTATCTGTATGTCATGAAAAATGAAATCATTCGCAACATGGACGTGACAAAAATTGACCTGGCAGAGACCATGCCCAGCTTTCATGACGACGGCGGCATGGAGTCGTTCAACGCGGCGTTCCCTTTAGCGAGCTATTTCCCATTCGAATGTAAGGGAATCCACTGGATGGTCAGCGACCTGCATTGCGTCCAACCAGGCTGCAAATGCAAGGAAGCCGCCCTGACCTTTCTTGTGATATCGCCTCCCGACATTGGCGCTACGATCAACAAGAAGAAGAATCAACCCACCCTCTTTTTCAACTTCAAACGCAACTCATACAAGGTGGAACAAGAACCGCCCGCCGGGTATCCCACCCCCGTCGAGCTGCTAAATAAAGTGCGCGAGGACTATCCTGCATTTGCCGAGGAAATCAAAAAACGTCACCACCAACTGCGGGCGCTCTATGCGCGTGTACTCGAACATAAGGAAGGCATCCAACGCGGCAAAACAGTGTCGGAGAACGCTCCGAGAATCGGACGCAACGACCCATGCCCCTGCGGAAGCGGAAAGAAATACAAAAAGTGCTGCGCAAATAAATAGCGTTCTTCCCCATAACAGCAAACGGATGACAGTCTCGGAAGGCACTAATGCTTTTTACTGAGTTAATGCCATGTTGATGTATTTGAATACGGCTTCCAAATCGCCGGCACTCACATCATCTACCGGTGGCGCATCGTTGGCAGTATGCTTGTAATAAGGAAACGTAGAGAGATTCTGCCAATGCGGTGCGTTGTCCCACCGACAGATCAGATTTTCATACTGATCTTGCCAATGGTATGCGTATTTGAATGTCCTTGGGGAAAGAAAGACTTGCCTTATCGCAAGGGTGGAATCATCAGTGAACTCGACCCGCGCTTTCAAGCGGATATTAGGGCCTGCATGGTCCAGTTCTGTTATTGTCCATGATTTTACAATCGCCTCGTATTGCCTGACAAGATTAGCCAGCATTGTGAAGTTCCTTCAGGCGGGATGTCCACCACTCCAAGGATTGACTGGCAAATTCCCAGTCCATGAGATCGTCTTCTCTTTCAAAGACTTCTTCGTTTTTCTCAGTCCCTTCACGAAAAACATTCAGGTCCTGGCCATATTTCCCCGCATAACTTCCGCACTCAGCTTCGTACCGGGAAATCTTGGCCATACACAGCAAAAGCGCATGCTCGCGAAGCGCTTCCTCTTCGGTTTCACCCACCTTGGATAGAATTTCTGCTACAGTCATCTTTCCACCTTTCGAAAACACTGGAAATAAACTGGCTGTACTATCCGCTTCCTTAGCGCACATTTCAACAATGATTCATGTTTTTTATGTGTGTTGCCCGAGATGGAGATTATCCGACAAAGGACAACACGAGGCAGGTCACCGAAAAGATCAGCAACACGACGGCCAGGTGCATCAAC
>RZZM01000765.1 GCA_009929845.1 Spartobacteria bacterium | reverse complement strand
TGCGACCCTCCGGGGCGCCATATGTTTTTACATTCCCCCTATCCCGTAGGGATAACCGATAATAGGCAGGCCTTTCAAGGCCTGTATCTCATGGCCACCACAACAATCTAAATCACGTAGTGATGACCGATCAGGGGGCAGGTCATGCAGTCGCTACGCGACGCCATATGCTGCTGCGGTATCTATCATCCGTGGGCTAAAGCGCCACGGCTATTATCGTTCTGTCGCTACGCGACGTGGATTTAATCTCAGCTTCCACAAGGTAAAGAGTTCTGCGGATATTCAGCCAGTATCCGGTGCTAATAATGCTTCAAATGTCTCACGAAAAATCCGGAAAAACCAAAAAATACGTAAAAATGGCCAATTTTTGCCGTTTTTGAACGGATTTTTGGCGATTTTGTGCTGCTGCGCGCGTGCATCTCGGCATGTGGCTCGCCGTGCGCGGCAGGCTGAAGCCTCTGTACAACGAGCCGTGAAACCTGCAACCACCGCCCGCCGACACCTTCAGAACTCCTTACCTCGACCGTTGCCCGCGAATGGAGATTATCGTCGATTTTTCAAGCATGGGGGAGGTCACTGTCCTGCGCCGCGCCCTGCGTACGCTGGTCATTGAGGACAATGACCCTCCCGGCGGGTTGGACGCCGCTTTCGCGGGAGAGTCGCTGCTTGTCCCGCCGTAATATATGAAGGCGGGTCCTCAGCGATAAAATGCGCCCTTGACCAAGGAAAAACGCAGTCCGCGTGGGGACGGACTGCGTTTTCAGATTTTTTTATGTGGGGGGGTTATGCGGCGGCTTTGCCTGTAAGCATGAGCAGGAAGACCATGACAAAGAGGGCGACGGTTTCGATGACACCGAGCACCATCAGATAGTTGCCGAAGCCTTTGCCGGTTTCGCCGAGGGCGTCGGAGGCTGCCGCGCCCGCGCGACCCTGGTACCATGCGGAATAGCCCATGGCCATTCCGCCGAATACGCCGGCGGCAATCAACATGGGAAAGGCTGTGGGGACTTTCCCCGCAACGTCCGCGAGTTTGTTCATGAGAATCATGCCGTAAATGGTCTG
>RZZM01000764.1 GCA_009929845.1 Spartobacteria bacterium | reverse complement strand
GTCCCCCTGCTTCATCTTGCGCCCGCCATCCTTCCGCTTCGCGCTGAAATGCGCCCGGTGCTCCCGGAAGACCTCATCCACAAACTCTTTCGACCCCAATACCACCCCATCCGAGAAATACCGCACCCGACACCGCAACAATTCCATACGCGTCAGCTTTCCTCCCTCCGCCAACACCTGCTCAACTCGCTCTCGATCAAATCCAACACGAATGACTTCTCCCCTATCATTGCAGCACTGCTTCCCGCTCATAAACAGATGCTGACGATACCGCACCGACGCCGTATCCCAATGCGTACAAACGTCCCTGGCACGCCCGATAATGACCCCCAACCCACGCCGAGCCAGGCGTGAACCCGCTACCGCCTCCGCATACCCGCAATACCGGTATGCCTTGGGGTCGCTGACCAGTCCCGCCCGCACAGGATTCAAATCAATATACGCGGCCATGGTCGCCAACGCCTCTATCCGGTCTTCGACCATCACACTTCGTACGGTTAGAACTCTTTACCTCGAACGTTTGCCGCAGAACAAGAAATTCATTGATTCGCAAGTAATCGCGGTGATTTTTTGATTGTATCCACTTCCAAAGAGATACCGCGCCTGGCCCCATTTGTTTTTCTAAACGCCGGGGCTCTACAGAGTAGCCGCCCTCCAATTTTACCGCACAACATGTAATCATGGAGGGCGAGATTCCCATCGAGCCAGCCTGTACCCGTGCCCACTCTTCCCAAAAAAAACTGCGGTGCCCCGGGACTCGCTGATCGTAATCGCATTCTTTTGGTCCTCAATGACCGGGTTAACCAAGTAGCCTTCTGTTGAATCTGAAACGGGTTGGATAATCCAGTCGCTGAGGACCCGCTTTCATATATTACGGCGGGACAAGCAGCGACCCTTGACTGTCAATTTATTTCCAAACACAGTACCGTTTCATTGTCGGGTCGAGTAGAACCTTCACGCAGTGGCTTCCATAATGAGCGGCTCCACACGTTCATGCTCAACCATGCGATGAGCATAAGCGATACATGCAAGGATATCATCGCGCTCCAACCACGGATAACCG
>RZZM01000763.1 GCA_009929845.1 Spartobacteria bacterium | reverse complement strand
TGTTTAGCTGTTTAGGTTTTAGGTGGTTAGGTGTTTAGGTTTCAGGTGATGGCTATTCTGTGAAGACTTCGTCAAAGTCGACTTCCGCCTTCTTGCGTGGAAGGTGTTCGTCGTTTTTCATGGCTTCTTCGAGTTCGATGGCGGAGTCTTCGTCGTACCACCAGTACCAGGTGATGGCGCGTTCATCGCCGTATTTGGAGAGGACGGTGGGCGGGGCGCCGAATTTGTTCCAGTACAGCAGTCGCACGTAATCGATGTTCCATAGGAGGGCGTAGGGAATCTCCTGCGCGATGATGCCGTCGATTTCGCGGCAGATGGCGTGTCGCTCTCCCACGTCGAAGATTGTTTTCTGCTGTTCGATGAGGGTGTCGACGCGCGGGCTTTTGAATCCGGTGATATTGTTGCCGCTGTTACGTTCCGCCTCGGCGGAGGACCACATGCCTTCGGGGTCCTTGTAGAGTCCCGCGCCCCAGGCCGCCCAGGTGATGTCGTAATTGAATTCATCCATGTCCTTGGACCAGGCGGCCCAATCCTTGCGGTCGATGCTCATGGCAATCCCCACATCCTTGAGGTCTTCATTGTAGATGGTCAGGAATTTGTCGGATGATGGATCGCGGGTAAGAAATTTGACGGTGAAGGGGCGTCCGTCTTTTTCGAGGATGCCGGTTTCGGGGTTGGCCTGCCATCCGGCTTCCTTGAGCAGGGCGCGCGCCTTGTCCTTGTCAAACGCCAGCGGCGGGTTGGTGCAGGGGGTATCGGCGGCATACAGGTCTTCATAGTAGGAGGTGTGAAGGAAGTACTGATTGTACATCAGGGTCTTGTTCATTTTATCGCGGTCGAGCAGGTGGGCCATGGCCCGGCGAACACGAAGGTCGTCAAACGGGGGGCGACGCATGTTCATGGCGAAGCCCTGGAAGCCAATGGGTTTCTTGTTTTTTACCTTTTGTTTTACGAGCCAGTTTTTGTCAAATTTGTCCCCTTTGGTTTCATTGACCCAGATGCGCGAGGTGTAGACGGGGTAGACATCAATCTGTCCTTTTTTGAAGGCCTCATAGGCGTTTTC
>RZZM01000039.1 GCA_009929845.1 Spartobacteria bacterium | reverse complement strand
CCCTCCCGCCGCATCCGCTCGAAGTCCGCGGTGCCGGGAAAGGGCGTAAAGATGGTGAACTCGCCGAGATTGGCGCGACTCTGCGCCGAGAAACGCGCGATCACCTCTTCCACGCGCTCCGGGTCGTCGGCATCGTTGCCCAGTGTAAAGGCGGCCATGGTTTCCATGCCCGCGTCACGCAACCGAAGCAGGGCGTTCACCAGCGCCGGGTCGGGCAATTCGCGGCACAGCCCCGCGGCCAGGCCCAGTACCAGGTAGATTTGCCGACATCCCGCGCGGACCAGCAGGTCGAGGTCCTCCCCGGAAAGGTCCCGCAGCATGAACGGGTACGCGGCCAGGAAAAAGACCTTCCGGATGCGCTCCTCAATCATGCGCTTGAGCAGGGTGTTCCGGTAGTCGTGATTGCGCGCATCATGAAAGAGGAGATTCTCATCGGCAAAATAAAAACAGGGGAAAGGCATGCCCTGGATATCGGCGATGACATCTTCGACGGGCTTGAAAACAATCCGTGGGCCGTTGCAGCGCGGAACCACGCAAAACGGACAGCCCATATCACAGCCCCGGGCCGTCTGCACAATGCCCGCGCGCAGATAGCCCGAATCCCGGAAAAGCTCACGACGCGGCTGCGAAAAAACGGCCGTTGCCGATCCTTCGTAGACCCGCTGAAGCCGTCCCGCCTGAAGGTCGGCCAGGATGCGTTCCCACAGGCCCTCGACCGGACCGCGCAGGACGGCATCCACGTGACGCAGGGTGTCTTCCGTGGCCATGGTCGGATGAATGCCGCCGGCAAGTACCGCCCGGCCCCGTGCGCGGAATCGTTCGGCGATGGCATAGGCATTCGTGGCTTGTGGCGTAAAGAAGCTCAGGCAGACCAGGTCCGCGTCCACCCCATAATCGACGGCTTCAATATGTTCGTCCACCAGTGTAATAACATGCCCTTCCGGAACGGCCGCGGCCGCGGCGGGAATGCCCAACCCGGCCATCTGGAAAGAACCCACCTGTCGGCCTGAAATGGTTTCCTTCAATGTCGGACAGTCTTCCAAAATTTTCTTCCAGCGCGGGAAGATGAAATGGAGATGCATCGCTACGCCTCCATCGGGTCAGGTCCGGTCACGTGTGGCCGGCAGGTCATAGTTTGGAGAAAAAATGGTTTTGCGGGCCTTGAGCATGTCTTTAATGGTCTTGATGATATTCGGAATGGATGTCGAAGCGCCTTTCCCGAATTCCCTGGGAAAGGTCTGTATGCCGACTTCCCCCACGGGATAGCCTTTGAGCATGGCCTTGATGGCAATCTCCGCGCCGATGAAGGGGCTGGTGGCCTCCAGGTCCAGGTCTTCGACCACTTCTTTGCGGACCAGGCGCAGGCCGGTGCTGATGTCCCGGTAGCGTGTCCTGAACAGGCGGCGCAATACAAAGTTGTACACCGCGGAAATAAAAATGCGCATGCCGGAATACAACTTGGCGTACCGGAAGGTGATAATCAGGTCATAATGATGCCGGAGCCGCCAGAGCTTGCGCAGATCCTCCAGGTCATACTCGTCATCGCCATCGGTGAAACATATCCAGTCATGCTGTACCGTGGCCAGCCCGGTGCGGATGGCCGCGCCATACCCCAGGTTTTTGGGATGGTGCACCACTTTGACATGCCCGTTTTCCGCGGCCAGTTCTTCCGCCAGCTCTCCGGACCGGTCCGGACCGCAGTCATCCACGATGACTACTTCGTACTCATTGGCCAGTTCCGAGACGATGCGCAAGGCCTTTTCCGTGACCTGCCGGATGGTGGTCGCGTCATTATAGACCGGAAAAAATACACTTATGCCTGTTTTTTTGGCGTTTTCCATCGATTATCCGTTGCTCCGGGACACATATATTTAACGACTTATACACAAACTCCCCTGTCGGCGCAATGTCCCTCTCCCGCAAAAATGCGCAAAATATTTTGCAACGTATCATTTATATACTTGTCGAACAGGGGCGTGTATTATATCGCTGTTTCCCGTTATCTTGGGATATAACAAGTCTTTTGGAGACCTGAACGATGAGAAATGCAGGATATAGGCTGGGTTTTGTGTTTGTGCTGCTGATTGGCGCCCTGATGGCGGCTGAAACGGTGGTGGCCGCGGTTAATGATTTTGACGGTGACGGGAAGACGGACATTTCGGTGTTCTGGAAGGATGGCGCCAACTGGTATGTCCGCAAGAGCAGCGACGGACAGATAATGAACACCCAATGGGGCTGGAGCAGTACGCGCGTTGTTTCCGGCGACTACAATGGAGACGGGGTTACCGACAATGGCGTATTTGATCCGGCGACCGGGACATGGTATATCCGGTTAAGCAACGGGACCTCCTGGACCCGCAATTGGGGTTGGTCGGAAACAATCCCCGTGCCCGCGGATTATGATCATGACGGCATCACCGATCTGGCGGTATATCATCCGCAATCCGGCAATTGGTATATCCAGCGCAGCACCACCGGGGAAGGCCTGGTGGTCAATTGGGGCTGGCAGGACGCCATGCCGGTGGCCGCCGATTATGACGGCGACGGCTGGATCGATTTCACGGTATTTCATCCCGCGAGCGGCAACTGGTATTGTCGACGCAGCAGTGACGGGCAGGTGGCTGTGCTTAACTGGGGATGGGCGGACACCATGCCGGTGCCGGCCGACTATGACGGCGACGGCAAGGACGATGTGGCGGTGTACCACAAGGCCTCCGGCAACTGGTACATCCGGACCAGCGGCAATGGCAACGTGGTTGTCCTCAACTGGGGATGGAGTACGGCTGATCCGGTGCCTGGCGATTATGACGGCGATGGCGCTGACGATATCGCCGTATATGACTCCAGCACGGATTACTGGTACATCCGCTATGCCGCCGGGGGCTCGCTGAATATATATTGGGGATATGCCAACACCATTCCAACCCTTCCCCTGTACCAGGTGCTGCAATGGTATCAAGGCGGTGACCCGGTGCAAAAGCAGGTGTATGTGGCCATGGGCAACGGCATCACCTACGGTTCGGGTGATACCATAGGCGATCCCTGGCCCCCGCGCCTGGAAGATATGTTGCGAAAACTCGTTATCAACGAGGCCAAGGCGGGCAGCCGCGTTTGTGAATACGGGGTAAGTAAAGTGGACAACATTCTGGACAAACATGATCCGGGCTACCTGCTTATCCTCTATGGCACAAATGATTTAACCTACGGATACAGCATCAACGATATTATCAACGCATTGCGCGCGATGATCCGCGAGGGGCACTCCCGCGGCGTTGTCGTCGTGGTGGCCACCCTGCCGCCTGCCTTCTCGGAAGGCGCAGCCTCCCCGTCAGCATACGACCAGCTCAATAAATCCATCCGTTCCCTGGTCGCCAGTGAAGGGGCGGTGCTGGCCGATGTGGCCAAAGCGTTCAACGGAAACCATAGCTTGATTATGAGCGATGGTCTGCACCCCACGCCCCAGGGCCAGCAACTTATTGCCACCACCTTCTACAACGCGCTGCAGTCACTCTAAAGGCGCAGACCTGACGGACTGGACGACCTTCAATCAAATGGTGCCCGCTCAAAAACCCTTGTGGCCGCTGTTGCATGGTTACCCTATTTGGGGTTGGGGAGACGGCGGCCCTGCATGCGGGATCATGTATATATCCTTATCATTCATTAAATCACCCCACTCTCACACAAGAAAAGCCAGCCCACCGGAAATCGGCGCACGCACCAGACCGGAAACTGCAGCACCCGTTTACGTAACGTAATCAGTGATCGACTAATTCCACGGGAATGAACAGTTCGGGTTGCAGGGGGTACGAGGTGTTTATTTCTATTCCGTCGCCTTCGCTGATGGCGGTTGGGTTCATGTTGGTGATGGTGATCCGATAGGTGTTTTTATCGATGTCGGCAATCCGCGCGCCCATACCCGGCGCCGGAAAGGTGATGGCGGTGATATAAAAATCCACGTATTTTGATCGGGCGTAGGCGGTTTGGGTTTGCGAAGGCTGATGGCGGAGCAGCGGGATGGCGGCCGGCAGGCCTTCGATCGGTCCGACGGCATCCAGGCGGACCGGGATCGTCAGCTCGGGTACGTCCCGGTTGTCGGTTGTCACGGTAATAACGTCATCCAGCGGGCCGGGAGGAAGCGGCGGACAGGTGGTCACGCGCACCTCGAATGTGTCGGCCTCCGATGAGGGCCACAGGCGGGCGCTGATGTACTCGCTGCCGGTCTTAACGCGGCGGATTTTCACTTTTGCGCCGGGCATGATTTTCAACTTGCATGTATTGGTGATTACCTCGGAAAGGGGCATTTTCCGGAAATCAATCATCTCGGGAATGACGTCAATCAAAGGCTGGATGTCGGCCTTCATGGTCAGGAGCACCTCCGGATTCGAGGGGTCGTTTCCGGTAACGCTCACCACGTATTCCAGCGGGCCTTTGCGTCCCCTGAGCGGATGCGTCACGGGGACATCCAGTTCGCATCCCCACGCGATGTTGGTGCTGTACACGGTGGCCGGACGGCATTTGCACTTTGAAGTATCGGGTTTGGTAATGGTGACTTCCGCCGGGGCCTCCCCGGCATTCATCAGCGTGAACAAATGGGAGAGTTCGCCCAGGTCCTGCACCATGCCGAAGTCCATGACCTGCTCCTGACAGGTCAGGAACGGGGCCCCGGGGGCGGGCGGCGCATCTTCAGCAGCCCACCCCTCGCGACAAAAACCCGAGCCCAGAAAGGTCAGACAAGTCAGACAGGTCTGACAGGTCAGACAAAGTAGCCTACTCATTATTGCGCAGGGCTCCCTTCCTCGATTTGCTTTTGCAGGGCGGCTTCCTGCTCACGTTGCTGGCGCAGGAAATTCTCAATGCCCTCGCCCTTGCCGACGGCGGGCTGACGGGCCTTCTCCGCCCACTCCGGGTGTTCCTTAAGCGCGGCCTCGATGCCGGGTCCGAACCCTTCCACCACCACCGGCTCTGTCGGGGGCTTGGGCGCGAAGGGCAGTTTCACCACGGCATGCGGATTCTCCGCCAGGAATTTTTCGATGCCTGGGCCCTTGAATCCCGGCGGCCAGGTGGAGGGATCGTCATCGACCACGCCATTGAAAAAGACCTTCTGCATATTTTCGTCGCCTTTGAGCTGCAGCGTGAAGGTCTGGTCGCCCTGCTTGAGCACGGCGCTTTCTTCCTCATAATTGGCGGAGACGATTTCGATGTCGCCATAGGACGTGCCCACCTTGCGAAAGACATTCCAGTTTTCCGCCGTGTTGACCAGTCCGACCATGATATTGCCGCTGTTGCCCATGATGATGGCCGACAGACGGATGTCGCCCATCTGGTCACTGGGACGGGCGGGTTCCAGCGCGTGGACCGCGCCGGTAAACACCAGCACAAGCATCATCGCGATGATTCTATATTTTCCTGTTTCTACGTTCATTGCGAACCTCCATTTTTTATATCGAGTTACGGTCTGCGTCAGCAGGCCGCCTTGTTTCATGGTCAACGGGATAGCATGTAAGGATGACGCCGACCACAAGTAAAGCCTTAACTAATCTCAAGAATCGGGCACTAATACAGCAACAAATCCGTCACGATTTCCGGCGCCGCCGCCATGGCCTCCGGAAGTTTATCCGGTTGCTTGCCACCCGCCTGGGCCTTGTGGGGTTGGCCGCCACCGCCACCGCCCGTGATTTTGGCCATCCGGCCGACGAGTTTACCGGCATGGATGCCCTTTTGGATACAGTCATCGGTGGACGACGCCATGAGACAGACCTTGTCCCCGGAGGTGCTGCCCAGGACAATGACCCCGGACTTGAGTTTGGGCCGCAGGGCGTCCATGGCCGTGCGCAGGTTGTCGGCGCTGTGTTCGCCGATGGCCACCGCGATCAACGGGATGCCGTTTACATTCTGGAGCTCCTTCAGCAGCGCGTCGATCCCTTCCAGCGCGGCGTCCGCCTGCTGTTGTTTCAGCGCCTTTTCCAGTTTCCTGTTCTGCGCCACGAGCGTGTCCACGCGTTGCGGGATTTCCGCCGGGGTGACACTGAAGCGCTGCGACAACTCCTGGACCAACTCGTGTTCCTGGCGGGTCCAGGCCAGCGCGGGCACGCCGCATACCGCCTCGATCCGGCGCACGCCGGACGCCACCGAGCTTTCGGAAACAATCCGGAACAGTCCGATATCCCCTGTCGCATGCACATGGGTCCCTCCGCACAACTCCTTGCTGTAGCTCCCGATATCCAGTACGCGGACCTCGTCGCCGTATTTTTCATCGAACACCGCGACAATGCCCGAGCCCGGAACATCTTTCAGGGCCATGCTGTATGTTTTGACGGGCACATTCCGGAGAATCCGTTCATTGACCTCCTGTTCGATCTCCGACAGTTTTTCCCGCGGCACGGCTTCGTAGTGTCCAAAGTCGAAACGCAGGTAGTCGGGACCGACAAAAGACCCCGCCTGCTTGATCGAGGCGTTGACCAGCGTCCGCAGTCCGAAATTCAACAGGTGTGTGGCGGTGTGATGCCGCTGGATGTGGCTGCGCCGTACTGCGTCCACATCGGCCTTCACGGTTTCGCCGCGGGTGAATGTTCCACGGACCACCTTTCCGATGTGCAGCAGGATACCGTCCGCCGGTTTGCGGGTATCGGTCACGATGAATTCGGCCTGCCCGGTTGTGATCACGCCCTGGTCACCCACCTGGCCACCGGACTCCGCATAGAACGGGGTGCGGCTCAACAGGAGCTGCGCCTCGGCGCCTTCAGCGAGGGTTTCCCGCATCTGTCCGTCGGCAAACAGGGCCAGGATTTCCCCCTCGTCGTTGAGGGTATCGTAGCCGGTAAAGGTCGAGCGCACGCCCTTGGAGACCAGCTCGCCGATTTGGTCCATTTCCGCGCCGATGCCTTCGGCCTTGCGGGCCTTGCGGGCCCGGCTGCGCTGTTCCTGCATCAACACATCGAACGTCGCCTTGTCCACCGACAGGCTTTTTTCAGCCGCCATCAGTTCGGTAAGGTCAATGGGGAATCCAAAGGTATCGTAGAGCTTGAAGGCTTCATCGCCGGGGAACACAGTGGTCCCGTTCTTTTCCATGGCATGGACCACCTCGTCAAAGAGGGTAAGGCCGCGGTCCAGCGTCTGGGAAAAGCTCTCCTCTTCCGCGTGCAGGGCGCGGATAACGGTATCGCGTCGCTCGGTCAGTTCCGGGAACACCGGCGCCATCATGGCTTCGAGCACGGGAAAGAGTTCTTTCATGAACGGATCGGTCAATCCGAGTTTGCGTCCGTAGCGCACCGCGCGGCGCAGCAGGCGGCGCAGGACGTACCCGCGGCCTTCGTTGGAAGGCATCACCCCGTCCGCGACGGCGAACGACAGCGCGCGCAGGTGGTCAGCCACCACCCGCATGGCGATCGCCGCGTCGCCCTCGTAGGCGCAACCGCTCATGGCCTCGATTTTCCTGATGATGGGCTGGAACAAATCCGTATCGTAGTTGGATGACTTACCCTGAATGACCGAGACCACCCGTTCGAGACCCATGCCGGTATCCACATGTTTCGCGGGCAGTTCTTCGAGCGAGCCGTCCGATTTGCGCATGTACTGGATAAAGACCAGGTTCCAGATCTCGATGACCTCGGGGGAGCCGGCGTTGACCAGGGCCTTGCCGGTACCGTCTTTGGTGATATCGATATGCACCTCGGAACAGGGACCGCAGGGGCCGGTTTCGCCCATCTCCCAGAAGTTGTCCTTCTCGCCGAAGCGCATGATATGGGACGGGTCGATATCGGTGCACTCCTTCCAGAGCGCTTCGGCCTCGTCATCCTCCAGGTACACTGTCGCGTACAACCGGTCCTTGGGAAGCTTCCAGGTATCCGTCAGCAGCTCCCACGCCCAGGTGATCGCCTCGCGTTTGTAATAGTCGCCAAACGACCAGTTCCCGAGCATTTCAAAAAAGGTGTGGTGATAGGTATCGTGGCCCACCTCTTCGAGGTCGTTGTGCTTGCCGCTGACGCGAATACATTTCTGGGTATCCGCCACGCGCTTCGCCGTCGCCTCGCGCGCGCCCAGGAAGACCTCTTTGAACTGGTTCATGCCCGCGTTGGTAAACAACAGGGTTGGATCAGACGGCAGCACCACCGGGGAACTGGGCACAATCTCGTGCTGCCTGGCCTCAAAAAAATCCATGAAGGATTGACGTATTTCGGATGCTTTCATTTCTTCCCTTTGGCGCGCAAAGAACCGGTTACCCGTGTTTCTCAGTATGTTTCTCGTTGATTTTTTCGACAAGGGTCTTGACCATTTCGGGATCGTCCTTGAGCTGGATACGAACCGCCTCGCGCCCCTGGCCGAGCTGTTGGCCGTCAAACGAAAGCCAGGAGCCGCGTTTATCGATCAGCCCGTAATCAATCGCGGCGTCCAGCACGCTGCCGGTCCAGGAAATGCCCTCGGCATAGAGGATATCGAATTCGGCCTGGGTGAAGGGCGGGGCCACTTTGTTTTTGACCACCTTAACCCGGGTACGGTTGCCCATGGCCACGCCGGCGGCGTCCTTGATGGTGGCGATGCGGCGGATATCGAGCCTGACCGACGCATAGAATTTCAGCGCCCGTCCGCCCGGTGTGGTTTCCGGACTGCCGAACATCACACCGATCTTTTCGCGTATCTGGTTGGTGAAGATGCAGCATGTTTTGGATTTATTGATGGCCGCCGTCAGCTTGCGCAACGCCTGCGACATCAGGCGCGCCTGCAACCCGACGTGCGAATCACCCATCTGCCCCTCGAGTTCAGCGCGCGGCGCCAGCGCGGCCACCGAGTCGACCACCACCACATCCAGCGAATTGCTGCGCACCAGGCTGTCGGCAATATTCAGCGCTTCTTCCCCGGAATCCGGCTGGGAAACCAGCAGGTCATCCAGGTTCACCCCGATTTTCTTGGCATAGCCGGGGTCCAATGCGTGTTCCGCGTCGATAAACGCGCACAGGCCGCCCGATTTCTGGGCGTTAGCGATAATGTGCGACACCAGGGTGGTCTTGCCGGACGACTCCGGCCCGTAAATCTCGACGATGCGTCCGCGGGGAATACCTCCGATTCCCAGCGCGAGGTCCAGGGTCAACGCGCCGGTACTGATCGAGGGCACTTTCTGAATCTCTTCCGCGCCCAGTCGCATGATCGCGCCATCGCCATACTCTTTTTGAATCTGTGCCAATACAGAACTCAATGCGGCCGGCAAATCCCGGCCCTTTTGTCCACTTTTCTCTGTCGAAGCTGCTTTTGCTGCCATTATTTTTCTCCTTTTAGATGCGCCTGATGAAGAATTGAATACTGTGCCCCCTGGGGCAACAACCGACTTCTCATCAACAACACACGGTGTATATCTACAAATCCATAGTGCATATCTTTAGCGGACCCCACGGCGGATGTCAATGCGTCCACCTTCCCGGATGCGCGAATCCTTCCCAGGGTCACATGCGGACAAAATGGCCGTTCGTCCAACAGCACCCCGGCGTCGAGTACAGCCAGCGACACCTGATCATGTAACGCCTTCAACGGCTCAGGGATACACGCAACGCCGGCCCATATGACCCGTGGCTTGCGCCGCCCGCCGAAGGTTCCGAGGCCCCGCACCTCCAGCGTGAAAGGCGGAAGTTCGGCGGCGATTCCCTCCAGCGCATGTGCCAGTACGCGGGCCTTGGCGCCGAAGATGTCCCCCAGGAACGCCAGGGAGATATGCATATTTTGCGCCGGCACCCAACTCACCCGCGCCTGTGTCTTGCGGAGCGTCCGCGTCGTGAATGCCAGCGCCTCCCGCACCGCGTCCGACACCTCGATAGCGATGAAGGCCCGCACAATGTCGTTATCGCCAATATCTTCCATCATGACCCTGTTGTCCTGCCTGGTTACTCTTTTCCACCCGTTGATATACAAAGACGGCCACAATACAAAGGCAAATCCATCCTGAAAATGCCGTTGATATTCCGTGGCGCGACCCGTACTATGGCGCACGGAAACAAACCAGAGTAAAAGGCCGGATAAAAATAGTGGATATAGCTACTGAAACAAAGACGCACGAACACACGCCTGATCCGCAAAGCGTCAATATTCTCATTGTCGAAGATGACCGGGGGCACGCGGCGCTCATTCGCAAAGGCTTTGACGCCTCGTCGTACCGTGGACACGTGAAGATTGTGGAAACCATCGCGGAGGCCAAAACCTGCATTTCCGGACACCCCCCCACGTTGCTCATCACCGACCTGCGTTTGCCCGACGGGCACGGCACCGAACTGCTTGCCGGGCGAGGGGAGCCCCCGGCCTATCCGGTCGCCGTCATCACCAGCCATGGCAACGAGGAGAGCGCCGTCGAAGCCATGAAGGCCGGCGCCATCGACTATATCGTCAAATCTTCCGAAACCCTCGTGGACATGCCCCACATTGCCGGTCGCGTGCTGCGGGAATGGAACAGCCTCCTCGAACGCAACTACATGCGCGCCCAGCTCATCCACGCCGACAAACTGGCCTCCCTGGGCATTCTCGTGGCCGGGGTCGCCCATGAAGTCAACAATCCCAACTCCTTCATCATGCTCAATGTGCCCAACCTTGCCGATATCTGGGGCGATGTCTTTCCCGTACTCGAGGCCTACTGTGCCGATAAAGGCATCACAAAAATCGGTTTTTCTGAACTGGATGAACTCCGTGAGATCGTCCCCAAACTCCTCTCCGACATGCTCCTGGGCTCGGAACGTATCAACCGCATCATCACCGACCTGAAGAATTTCGCGCGTCCCGACCACACCGGCATCATGTCAAGCATCGACATCAATGAGGTCGTCACCACCGCCACTTCACTGACGCGCAACAAGCTCAAGAACAGCACGCAGCATCTGGATATTCGCCTGGACGAAACCGGCGCGCGTATCACGGGCAACTATTTCCGGATCGAACAGGTCATTATCAACCTGTTGCTCAACGCCTGCGACGCCCTGCCGGATCCCTCCTGCGCCATTCGCATAACAACCTTGGCGGACTACAACCGGCGGGTCTGCGCACTCACCGTCGAAGACGAAGGCTGCGGCATAAGCAAGGACGATATTGCTCAGGTCAGGACCGCGTTTTTCACCACCAAACAGACGGCTGGCGGCCTGGGCCTGGGCCTGACCATTTCCTCGCAGATCGTCAAGGAGCACAGTGGGACCATGACGATTGAATCCACGCCAGGAAAGGGCGCGACTGTAACCATTGAACTGCCGATGGAACCCGGAACCCCGATGTCATGAAACAAGAATGCTATCCTGAATATCCCATCCTGCTCGTCGATGATGAAGAGGCGATTTTGCACAGCTTCGAGGTGACCCTCTCCCGGCACGGGATCAACAACACCATCCGCTGCATGGAGAGCCGTGCCGTCATGGAACAGCTTCGCGAACGTGACCTGGACCTTGTCCTGCTGGACCTGAATATGCCGCACCTCTCCGGCGAAGAACTCCTCCACAAGATCACCGAAGAGCACCCTGAATTGCCGGTGGTCATCATTACCGGCAACGACACCATTGACTCCGCCGTGACCTGTATTAAGAAAGGCGCCTACGATTACCTGGTAAAACCCATATCCAGAGAGCGGCTTTTGACCACGGTCACCCATATTTTAACGGCCCAGCGCCTTCGCCGGGAAAACACGCGCCTGCGCGAAAACATGCGCTCGGAACATCTCAAGCATCCCGAATGCTTCACCGAAATCATCACCAGCAACCAACTGATGCTTTCCGTCTTCAAGTACATCGAGGCCGTTGCGCCGACGCCACAGCCCGTGCTGTTGACCGGCGAGACCGGCACCGGCAAGGAGTTGGTTGCGCGCGCGATCCACAGGGCCAGTCGGCGGCGTGGACGGTTTGTCGCGGTGAACATTGCCGGGCTGGACGACAACATGTTTTCGGACACGCTGTTTGGACACCGCCGGGGCGCGTTTACCGGCGCCGACACGTCCCGGTCCGGCATGATTGATACCGCGGAAGGCGGGACCCTGTTCCTCGATGAGATTGGCGACATCTCCCCCGCCTGCCAGATGAAGCTCCTGCGCCTGTTGCAGGAACGCGAATTCATCCCCCTGGGCGCAGATGCCCCTGTCCGCACCGATGCACGCGTGATTGTCGCCACCAACGCCGATATCCAGGCCTTGCGCGAAGGCCGACGTTTCCGGGAGGACTTGTTCTTCCGCCTGACCACCCATCAGGTCCAGTTGCCCCCCCTGCGGCAGCGGCTTGACGACTTGCCGCTGTTGGCGCCCCACTTCATCGAAAAGGCCGCGCTTACACTGGACAAAAAAGCGCCTACGCCGCCGCGGGAACTAATCTCACTGCTATCCACCTATCATTTCCCGGGGAATATTCGAGAGCTTGAATCCATGATCTTCGACGCTATCAGTCGCCACCAATCCGGCGTCCTTTCCATGGCCGTTTTCCGTGAGCACACAAGGAACCACCGGGACAGTGAGAATGGACCAGCCACAAAAATGCCGGATAACGGCGACGCCCCCCTGATCCACCTACCCGGCCGGTTTCCCACCCTCAAGGAAGCCGACCAGTTCATCATGGAAGAAGCTATGAAACGCGCTCAGGGCAATCAGCGCCAGGCCGCCGTCCTGCTCGGTATATCACGACCCGCCCTAAACAAACGCTTGAAAAAGAAGCAAGAGGAACCGGCCCCTTTTTCTAGCCACCGATATTCGTGATCCCATTTTTTTGCGCAGAGACGGGGGCGAGTCAGCGGCGTTTTTGTTTTGGTGGGGGTTGTTTTCCGTCCTGGCGAATGAGGTCGACGCGGCCCCGAACGGGGTCGTAGGCGTAGGCGGCGCCTTCGGGGGGCTCGGGGATGTGGTCCACACAGCCGAAGCGGACAAGTTCGACCAGGTTGCTGGGCAGTCGCCCGAATTTGACCTGGCAGTCTTCGATGCCGCTTCTAAGGAGGGCCAGGTCGTCTTTCGCCTTGCGCCGGTCCCGGACGAGGGTGAGCATTTCCCGGTAGTCTTTTTCGCCCTCGCGCGCGGGGCGGAGCGCCCGGGCCCGGTCGTCGGAACAGGACAGTATGCTGAACAGCAAAACGCTGCCCAGCAGGAAGAGGGCCGTCCGTCGCATTATGGTTTTACGTGTCTGCATGGTTCGACTCTACGCTATCGGGGTAGGCGGTGTCACGTTCTTTTGCTTTTTGGCGGATGGACTGCTGGCAGGCGGCATGGGCCTTCCAGGCGCTGCCGATGGAGAGGGCGATCGGGATCACCAAAATGAAAAGCAGCCACTTGGGCAAATTCTGGAAGAGAATGAGCACCTCAAAGTAGAGCGCGGTTTTGTTGTTTACCACATTGATTGCGCACAGGCCCAGGAAAATGACGACCGGGATGATGAGCAGGAGGATGACGCCCCAACCCGCGGCAGCAGCCTCGTATTTCAGGTCCTGATCATGCAGGACATAGGCGGCCTCTTCCGCCAGCCGGTTGGCCAGGATGAGCAGCCACAGGGAACAGAACAGCAGTCCGAAGATGTTTATGATGAAGTAGCTGTTGAGTTGGAGTTCAACCCACCAGTATACAAACGGGACAAAATACACATGCAGGGTGGCGATGATCAGGCTGTTGTGCACCAGCTTCTTCCAGTGCGGGGTGAGGGGGCCGGCCAGGAAGAGGAAAATCAGGCCCGTGTAGATGATGATGACGCCAAACAGGTAGGAGGGAACCGGAATCCTGAACGCAAAGTGAAAATCAACGATGCGGAAGAAGAACACGAATTCCAGGACAATGCCCCAGAAGAGCAGCAGGAAGCCGCGGGAAAGGCGAAAGAGTTGCGCGGCAGGCAGGGTACACGCGGGCGCTCCGGCTTGTGCTGCATGGTCTTTCACGTTGTATCTCTCTCTTCGCGTTTACTTATTCATAGAGAACAACACTATGCCCCATGCGGGTGTCAAAATCAAATAGTATCGCGCATTTCATTTTTCAACAACTCCGCGAGTTGGCAGGTAAAGTGGCGCTGGCTCAGTTGGAAGGCGGCACGCCGGTTCTGACGGCGCATCGTTCGGGCCTGGCGGCTATTGTAGAGCGCTGCGATGCGCCGGTAGCCGTCCGCCAGACTGTCATGGTCGGCATACGCCAGCCCGCCGCTATCCCGCTCGATAAAATCCCAGTACCCGCCATACTGATACAGCAATGGAATGCAGCCGCAGGCCATCGCCTCGCCAATGGCGATGCCGTAGTGCTCGCAGCGCTCAGGTTCCGCGCCCTCATCCACAAACGCCCCCGCGCCGTGCGCATATCCGAAAGAGGAAGCAAGGAGCCCAAAGAGTTCATCGCCGTCCATATTGGACCGTATCTGTACCGCGCCGCCGCTGTCCTGCGCGGCGTCGAGGCAGGCCTGATGATAGGCGCTTGATTCCGGATCGGGGTTTACATTGCCGACGAGGACGAGTTGCCAGTTGCCCAGCGCGCCGCGACCGGCGCGGGCATCCAGGAAGGCGCGAATTAAAATGAGCTGGTTCTTGTTCTGCAGGCGTGGATTGAAGCGTCCGACACTGATGATGCGTTTTTCTTTTGTTTGAGGCAGCCAGCGTGCGCGGCGGGCGATGGCCAGCGCCTTTTTGCCGATAGGCGGCGCCAGGATGCTCTGTTGCGCGGCGGGGTATGTCCAGCGCTCCCGGGTATGGCGCCGGGTGAAGGAGCTGATGCAGATCATGTGCTGATAGGTGGCTAACCGGGCGACGTCCTCCGGTCGCTCCTGGTCAGTCAGGGGAACGGCCGGAAACATCTGGAGATAGAACCCCAGTCGGGCCGGGTTGGGATCGAAGGCCATCATGCTGTGATTGATGAACAGATCCAGCCCCATGTGCTTCATGGTTTCGGCGCGTCCCTCCCAGGGTATAAACTCCATGGGGATGTCGGCGAACTCCGGACCGAAGACGGAGGTGATGGTCTCTCTTGAGGGCACGGCCAGGGAGGTCAGCAGGCGGGTCTCATAGCCCAAATCCACCAGGGCCCGGGCATACGCCAGGCTGGAGCGTTCCCCGCCGCCGAGGACATGCAGGTGGTCATTTAACACAGCCGCTGTTTTTTTCTTCACGTTGTCTTTCGTTTATTGTTCGCTTCTCGCAGAAACATGCTGAATCTTATTGATTCGTTTATCAGGTCTACTCTAATTATGCGCAAATGAAAATCGGCGTAAATCTTTATTTGCTGCAACCGCACGTCGGCGGGATGACCAACTATGTCCTCACGCTGCTGCGGGCGTGGAGTGCCGTCTTTCCCGACGATGAATGGACCTTGTTTACCTTTGATGCAAACAACAACATGTTGCCACAACTGCCTGGTGAGATGCGGGAGCGTCAGATTCATCTAAAATCACAGGAGGATATCTTAAACCACTTGGCGCACGTGGATGTCTTTTTCTGTCCGTTCGTAACATTATATCCACGTCCCGTGCCGGTGCCCTCGGTGGTGACGCTTCCGGATATCCAGGCGCGTTTCTTTCCTGAATATTTCTCGCCGGAGGAACTCAAAGGTCGTTTATACCACCTGGACGGGTCACTTATCATGGCCGATCGCATAATCACCATTTCCGATTTTTCGGCCAAAACACTACAGTATGTTTTGCGAGTGCCGGCAAAAAAAATTGATGCCATTCCCCTGTGTCCTGATGAATTGCCGGAAGGCATGGTTCAACCTGAACTTCCCGTGTCATGGACGACACAGCCTTTTGCGCTGTTTCCCTCCAATGACCTGCCCCATAAAAATCATCGCATGCTGTTAAAGGCGTTAGCCTTGTTGAAAAAGCAGGAGGTAAACGTCCGACTGGTGCTTACAGGAAGTCAACGGGGAATCCTGCGGGAGTGGCAGGCGCTGGTTACTGAAATGGACCTTCAGGAGCAGGTGATTCATCTTGGGCTTTTGCCGCGTGATCAACTTGCCTGGTTGTATCGTCATGCCCGCATGCTGTTGTTCCCTTCACGCTTTGAAGGCTTTGGACTTCCCGTGGCAGAGGCCATGCGTGTCGGATTGCCGGTAGCGTGCGCCGGCACAACCTGTTTACCGGAAGTGGGAGGAGAGTCGGCCGTCTATTTCAATCCCGAAGATATTCAGGATATGAGCGCTGTCATTAAACAGGTATGGACAGATGAATCCCTCAGAAAGAGGATGTCCGCCAAAGGCCTTGAGCAGGCGAATCGGTATGATGAACGGGTATTAGTGACCCGACATAGAGCGGCATTCCAAAAAGCCCAGCAACAATATAGCATGCTGCGCTATCTGTGGAATAAACACATCGTAGCACCCTGGCGGCAGACGCACCAGCGCCTGACCGTTCCGAAAAGCCAGCTCAAACGGGCTAAACAGTTGCTCGACGGCTGATTTGAGGCGTCAGGGGGAAAAATCGTAAGGAGTCCTGATGTTAATGTGTTAATGTTGACATGATTTTAATGTAGGTGTATATTATACAGCATGATAGAACGCAAATTCAGATTCCTGATGAGCTTTATCGTGAAGCCAAGCGTGTGGCGAATCAGAGGGAATGGTTTTTGGCTGAGTTATGCCGGCGTGGGTTAGAGTATATGATCAATATATCTCCGAAAGCGCAAACGACATGCAAGACATGGGTGTTGCCGGAACCGCGTCCGTTGGGCGGTCGTGATCCCTTTGCCGATCCTGATTGGCGTGAAGATATTCATATTGCAACGGCAAGCGTTTCACAAGTGACCGAGAGCAAGGCCCGTTACGAAGGACGCGAGCGCGGCGGATGATCTCCTGCTACACCAATATTTTATTTGCGGCTTGCGACAGTCAGGCGGAATATCATGTTCCGGCATGGGACTTCTTGTCGGAACATGTGAACGACAATGATTTCTGCCTTTGCGACCGTCTATTTTCGAGTGTTATATTAAGGAATCGTAATGGCATCATCAAAAGCATTGGTAAAGATAGGTAAAATCCAGCAACGGATTTTGCTGATTCGTGGTGAGAAAGTCATTATAGATGCCGATTTGGCAGAAGCTTACGGCGTTACAACGAAAGCCCTTAATCAGGCCATTCGCCGCAAAGCTGAACGGTTTCCTCCAGACTTCATGTTCAGACTTACAAAAGAAGAGAAGTTTGAGGTGGTAACAAATTGTGACCACCTTGAGAAACTGAAATACTCTCCGGTCAATCCTAATGCATTCACTGAACATGGTGCCATCATGGTCGCAAGTGTGTTGAATTCTCCAAAAGCCATTGATGTCAGCGTCTTTGTAGTCAGAGCATTTGTCCAATTGCGAGAAGTGCTGGCAGGGCACAAAGAACTTGCTCAGAAAATCGCGCAGCTTGAGAAAAAACTGGGTGATCATGACGAACAGATCGTTGTTCTGATTGAAGCCATCAAACAACTCATGGATCCAAAACCTCCTCCTAAACAAAGAAGAATTGGCTTTCATGCAGGCTGATCCCAACAAAAAAATGCACCATACGAATGTTCCGCTATCGCTTCACATTCGCTGGTGATTTTAACGTTCGCCGGGGAGATTTGAAAAATGAAGCCGATACAAACAGAGTATAATAAAATCCGATTTTGTAGTCCTCCCGAGGCAAGATGGGCGGGGTTTCTTGATGCTTTAGTCTTGGTTTACCGCTATGAGCCAGAGGGATATCAAATTGGAAATAGCTGCTATCTTATAGATTTCTTTATACCTGAATGGGATTCATATCTGGAGGTGAAATCAGACGTGGTGCCTTCTCTAATGATAAATGGGTAAAAGCAATAAAGACATCAGAGAATGAATGATTTGGAGTTTTCGAATGAACTGAGCTAACAATGATTTTCACTGTATTGAAAATCGCTATTGCCTTGAATATGAAGATATGCTTTATAGGGTGCGGTTTTCAAAGCAGTGAGATATGAACGGTGGACAAAGGGAAAAATATGATCGTCTCAAATAGATCAACATTACTTGGTAAATGCGCTCGTATTCAAACGCCATCCTTCCAATGTGTTGTGAGTACCGCCAAAGAAGGAATATTCAAAAAGATTTCGACAATGATCGCCGAAGGTGGACCTGTTGATCTACCCAACCAGTTACATCCATGTGGAAAACTGATTTATACAGATGCACTATCAACTAAGGAACGATACAGCTTTCACGATGTTGTCACCAAAATACTCAATGAAGCCGGAGAAAATGAAATTCTTCTTGGAGACGCTATTCAGACAATGATCATTGATATGAAAGAGCGGGGTATAATTGAGGAAGGAATCAATATCGCGGAACGAACCTATTGGAGGCATGAAAATATATGAGGTCGAACCAGCTCGTGGGCCTTAACGCGGTAAAACGCAAAATTTTCATGCCTGAAGTTTATGTCCCGCGCAGGTCACACGTAATGTAGGAATTGTAAAATCATGAAAAAACAAATTGTAATACTTGCAATAATTGTCCTCAGCGCCTCAATCGCTTTTGCATCCAGCATCCACAAAAATGAATTCTATATCGATCTTCCTGAGAATTGGGTGGAAATACCTCAATCAGAAATCCAAAATTACATCAGTGAACTTTCTGACATGGCACCAGAAGTAGGGAAACCCCAATGTACATATGCTTTTCAGATTGAAGGTGACCACTGGTTCAATGAACCTTTTATGACAATACACGTGGATAATTCAGGAAGAGTTTCAAAGCAAGAATACGAAAAGATAACAAAGCGATCACTAGGCTCAGCACTCAATAATAATCTTGGTGCGTATATCGACGAAATCAAGGCAAAAGCTGGAACCCCTATTTACGACAAAGATCGCAATATTCTATGGACTGCGGTAGAAATATCACCTGACCCGCCAATAGTTATTGCCTCAGCAATTTTTTTGACAAACAAAGGGATGATTACATTTTCTTCAGGTTGTGCGAGCCATAAGGTACTCGAAAAATTTGTACAGATAATAGGATCGGTTGCGCTTAAACCAGAGCTTCAATACAAGTCTAGACTGATCGATTCTATACCATTCATAAATAGACTAAATTGGAAGAGCATAGGTTCTGGAATCATTTTTATCCTCATATACTTTTTGGTTATCAACCCCAATAATAAGAAATCCTAACAAGATGAATGAACTTTAAAAGAATTGGCGCGCCAATACTTGAAGTTCATTCATGATGTTTGTCAAACAAGTTAAAATATGGGGAAAAACATGGTGAGAGATCAACACTTTGGACTGTACAAAATATGCTATTTTTATACAAAAACTCTGATTTTTTTAGTGCTCAAAAGGGAACTTCTCAAAAATTTTTTTTAACCGCGGATGAGCGCGGATAAACGCGGATATTTTTTTTCACCGGGAGTTTCCAATGGTTGGAAAAACGTCTGGATTTTTTTCCAGTGGGTGGAAAAATCGCCCAAAAAGTTTCCAATGATTGGAAAAAACACGTAAAAAAGTTCCAATGATTGGAAAGATTGGCGAAAAAGTTTCCAAATTGGAAACTTTTTTTGAGGGGGCGGTACAGAGAAGTGGACCGTGGTCGTGTGGTCCCCGCTACCCTTTAAAAATAATTTTTCACACCCACTCCCGATGGTCGTTAGAGGAAACAGCCGAGAAATACAGAGAATACCGTGCTCTCTGTCCCTCTGACTTCCCTTCCGCATTCGCTGGATTTCCCATTAGCTGGGTTTCTCCAGGACAGACGACGCGGGTCGTTTAAGTGTAACCAAGTAAGTGTGCGCTCACGTGTGCGATAAAGTGTGGGGCGAAGTGTGGGTGCCATGTGTTGCTTTGACTGTGATGTGAGCATGGCCGCGATATGTCTTAACAGTTTTGCTTCCGGTTTTTCATCCGCCTACGTTCCTCCCGCATGACAAATCCGCGTTTATCCGCGCTTATCCGTGGCTAAAAAAAATGATTTACAGGATGACTTTTTGAGAAATTACCGCAAAAGTGCTGAAAATGTGCAAATTTTTGACTGTAAATGGCCCATTCGATTTATCACGCAAAGGGTGTAAAATTTGCTTGTGCAAATGTAATGAAAATGGTGCTAAAGTAATGAGTAATGAAACAGATGACGGCAGAACCCATAGTAACGGTTATCATACCGGTGTATAATGCGGCCCGGCATCTCCAGGAGACCGTGGAGAGCGTGCTGGCGCAGTCGTATGCGGATTATGAATTGCTCGTTATTGATGATGGGTCTTCGGATAATAGCTTGAAGATTCTGAATGATTTTGCGGTGAAGCATCCGGAACGTATCCATGTTTTCAGGCATCCGGGTGGGGCGAATAAGGGGGTGAGCGCAACGCGTAACCTGGGCTTGTCTCATGCGCTCGGGAAGTACACCGCCTTTCTGGATTCGGATGATGTGTGGTATCCGGAGAAGTTGGCGCGGCAAGTGGCCCTGATGGACCGGTATCCTGAAATGGGGGTGACGTTTACGTTATCTGAAATCCTTCGGGATAAGCAAAACTATGAGTTTTTAGAGGGGGTTGAAACGGTCGGCGCTCGGGAACCGCCGGACGATTGCAAAGAGGCGATGTACCAGGTGATTACCATGTATCTCAATTATATCTTCTCTTCGGTGATGGTCAAAACAACGGCGCTGCGGGAGGTGGGTGGTTTTATCGAATATTTGCCCTACCAGTCCGAGGACCGGATTATGGTGGCTAAAGTTGCCGCCAACCATCAGATCGGACGGGTAGATGAAGTGTTATGCGCCTACCGGGCGCATGACGGGAGTTACAGCGCCTCCTTAGTGCGCAAAGGGTATGCCGAAGCGGTCTTTTTTGATATGCAGACGCGGATTGCGGAATGGTTACAGAAAGAAGCGGGTAAGCCGGCCTGGGCGCGTGAAGTAGCCCTGGAAATCCTGCCGCCCATGTTTATTCGGGCCGTGCGTTGCACATTTCGTCCACGAATTCTGATGAATGTGCTGGCCAACTATTTCAAAATTTCTTATGTGTGCGGGCTTTCACCGGTTACGATATTTCGCCGGGCGTTTCATAAAACCTGGGTAGGTGACTGGGTGGCGCGCGTTAAACAACGCCTGGGCCTGGCCTGAATAGAAAGTTTTTGAGTTATGAGCAAGGAACAACGATATTGCCTGCAGCCGTTCAGCACGATTTTTTTGTATCCGCAGCCGCCGGGGCATGTGGTGCCGTGCTGTTTCGGTCCCATGGCCGCAGGTAATATCAAAGAAGAACCATTGGAAAAGGTGTGGAATTCGGAGAAGGTACAGAAATTACGACAGTCCATTATTGACGGCTCCTATAAGTACTGTCGCAAAGACTGTTATGTGATTGAACGTTCGCCTACCATGGATGAGCTTCCGGAACCTTATAAAACGTATATAGAAAATGGGCAGACAGAGCTTCCGCTGAGTGCGATAGAGCGCCTGACGGATTCGCATGACTATCGCTGTAATCTGGCTTGCCCCTCCTGTCGCTCAGAGATTCATAAACTGACTGAAGAGGAAAAGGAAGCCTACCCGATTGTTGAGCGTGAAATAGATAAAATGCTCAAACACATCAGGGATTACGACACCTCGTTGCAGGGCGATCCATTTGCCAGTCCATATACACGCAAGAAGCTGCAAACCATGGACCCGAAAGATTATCCCAACCTGCGGAATATCATCCTGGAAACCAATGGTCAGTTGCTTACACCGGATATGTGGGAATCGATGCATAAAATTCATCACCTGATCACGTGGATTTTTATTTCTCTGGATGGGGCTGCAAAGTACAGCTACGAGACCAATCGCTATCCCGGCAAGTGGGATCGGATGGTTGCCAATCTGGATTTTCTGGCGGATGTCAGAAGGAAACAGCAGAATCCGTTTCAATTCATTCTGAAATTTATTATTCAAAAAAACAATTTCCGGGAAGTTCCGGCATTCTGTGATATGTGTGAAGCGTGGGGGGCGCATGCCTTCCTGCAAATGCTTGAGAACTGGGGCACCTACGTCAGCGATGAATACAAGCAGGCTGCGGTACAATTGCCGGATCATCCGGATAATGAAGAGTTGCAAACGATCTTGCGGCATCCGTCATTGCACAAGCCGCATGTTGATTGGGGCACCCTTTCATCAATACGAATTAACAAAGAAGACTACAACCCCATCGGATAAGCTCATGGTTATTGGTTTATTACAGGCTCAGATCAGCATTCCCGAGTCACACTCATTGAAGGATAAGCGCTCGGTATTGCGCAGCTTAAAAGATCGCATCAAAAACAAGATGAATGTCAGTGTGGCCGAGGTGGGCAAGCAGGATTTGTGGCAGGCCTCGGAGATGGCGTTTGTCACCATCGCCGCTACACGCGACGTCGTTGATAAACGGCTGGCTGAAATTCGCACCTATCTGGTTTCCAATCCACGCTGGGTCCTGCTTGATACGCGAACAGAATTGCTATGAATTCCGCAGCTAAAGAAACGAATTTCCGGAACCCGGTGCTGCCGGGATTTCATCCGGACCCGTCGGTTTGCCGGGTGGGCGGGGACTATTACCTGGTCACCAGCTCCTTTGAGTATTTTCCGGGCGTGCCCATCTATCACAGCCGGGACCTAGTGCATTGGCGCGCGCTCGGGCACTGCCTGACCCGGCCCTCGCAGTTGCCGCTGCAGCGCGCCCCCAGTTCCGCGGGCATCTATGCCCCGACCATCCGCCATCACGACGGGGTGTTCTATATGGTCACCACCAATGTGTCCGGCGGTGGCAATTTTTTTGTCACGGCGCGCGACCCCGCCGGGCCGTGGTCCGATCCCGTATGGCTGGATCAACCGGGGATCGACCCTTCGCTTCTGTTTGATGACGGTCGGGTCTATCTGCTCACTTCCATCGGCGGGGCGGATGGCTACATCGGACAGAGCGAACTGGATATCGCCACCGGCGTCAGGAAAACGAAGGTCATAAACATCTGGCGGGGGACAGGCGGACAATATCCCGAAGCGCCCCATATGTATAAAATACACGGGCGCTATTATCTCATGATCGCGGAGGGGGGAACGGATTGGGGGCATATGGAAACGATCGCGGTCAGTGATGACCCGTGGGGGCCGTTCGTGCCCTGTCCGCATAACCCCATCCTGACCCATCGCAGCACCTGCCGTCCGATCCAGTGCACCGGGCACGCGGACCTGATCGAGGCGCAGGATGGAAGCTGGTGGCTGTTTTTCCTGGGCACGCGTCCGCAT
>RZZM01000336.1 GCA_009929845.1 Spartobacteria bacterium | reverse complement strand
CAATAAATTTCCAATGATTGGAAAAAATCACAGATGCGAAGCCATCCCGCCCACGCGGGATTTCTCGTCATTAGCGTCTTTAGTAGCATCCGCCCAGCGGTTGGGAATCCGCCCAGCCCCAATCGACAACCCAGGGGGCGCCGCTGCCATCACCCAGCCGAACATACCATTCACCGCCTGTCGGCCAGTAGACAGCAATGTCCGTAACACCGTCGCCGTTGTAGTCCGCCGGCACCGGGATGGATTGGTCCCAGCCCCAGTTGATGATTTCAAGGCTTGCGGTGCTGTAGTCAATATACCAGTTGCCGGTGGTTGGGTTATAAATGGCGGGATCCGCCAGGCCATCGCCGTCGAAATCGCCCGTGACAGGCAGGAACGAGCTCCAGCCCAGATCCAGAGTGACCGGGGGCGACGGTTGACTGCTGCGCCGGATATACCAGTATGGCGAGGCGTATTTGTAATAAATGGCAATATCAGAATAACCGTCGCCGTCATAATCATTGGGCGCACTTCGCAGGGTGGGCATGACAATCATCGAATTGTACCAACCCAGTGAGACATCCACAATGCTGTGCAGCCCGTAGAGCCGGGTCGGCGAATTGCGTTGCGTGGTGTCATTGAGCCCCAGTTGGCCGTAATTGTTGCGTCCGCATACATACAATACGCCGTCATCCATGAGCATCATGGAGTGATGACCGCCGGCATAAACGGCGGTAGCCGGTTGGGACAGGCCGGTAAGACGGGTTGGCGTGGAGCGGTCGGATGTCGTACCAAGCCCCAGTTCGCCATAGGAACCGTTACCGCAGGCATAAACGGCGCCGTCGCTTTTCAGGAACAAGGTGTGCGCCTGACCGCAGGCGAGCTGGACAGTGCCCTGGCCAAAATGATCAAGCCACTGTTCGCTGTTACGATTAGCTGTATCACCCAGCCCGAGCTGGCCGTCATCATTACGGCCGGCGGCAGCTATGTTATTGCCGAATCGCAGCATTAAGTGATAAGCGCCGCAGGCCACTTCCGCGGCGCTGCCATCGTTGGCTATTTGCCATGTATTCCTGTCGGTGTTGTTTCCAATGGCCAGTTGGCCGTATTCGTTGTCACCGCAGGTATTGACGTACCCCATCCCTGAGCGTGTAACCGAAAATTTTGCCCCACAGGCGATTTGCACCACATAGTATCCTGAAAAACGGGTCATGAAAGGATCGAAGCGATTATCCCAGTCGCCGGAACCCAATTGCCCGTTGTCGTTCAATCCGAAGGCAAAAACCTCGTTGTGGTCCGTCAGCGCCAGGGAATGATAATCGCCGCAGGCGATATCCGTAATGATATTGGTCAAGGCGGAAACACGTGTGGGGTAGAGGGCTTCGGTGACGCCGCTGCCCAGCCCAAGCTGGCCATAGGTATTGCGGCCGCAGGCATAGACGCGCCCGTCCAGGGTCAGCAGCAGCGAGTGGTCTTTGCCGCAGGCCACCTTCTTGATATTGCGCATGGAAAGCTGGTCAAAATAATGCCTGGCGTACTTGTCCCCCAACCCCCCTTCGCCATATTCATTGTGTCCGCAATAGCGCGCATAATAAGCCGGGGCGCTGCTGATTCCAATGCACCACACCATAAGCGTCAACGACGCAACCAATACACTCCGTTTCATTTTCATTTTTCCGTCTCCCTTTTTTATTTGTTCCCCTGATATTCAGGGTATGCCCATTCGTCCTAATCAAAAATATTCATTGGCGCCACGTAAAAAAACATTGTTCAGGGTATCAGACCGAAACGCCTGTTGATCCAGTATTGTGTGTGCAGCGGATAGGCTCCGTTCCAGCCCCATTCCATGTTGATGGCGGAACCGCCGCCGCTTCTAATAATATACCAGCCGCCGCTCCACGCAACATATACGCCGATATCGGCTTTGCCGTCGCCGTCATAATCGGCGGGGACGGGGATGCAATTCACCCCGTAGACATAAGGGCCGCCGGTCAGCATGCCGCCGGTGGAACTCTTGCGGACATACCAGGTGCCCGTATTGTAATCAAACACCCCCACGTCCGTTTTGCCATCGCCGTCGTAATCCGCCTGCACCGGCATAGCGCCCGACCAGCCCCAGTTGAACGGTCCGTCAAATTGCATGTTGCCATCAGAACTGCGCCGGATGTACCAATTACCGGTGACCGGCCAATAAACAGCAATATCCGTCAGTCCGTCACCGTCGTAATCGCCCGGTACCGGCACACCACCCGACCAGCCCCACTGGTGCATCTCGGTTTCCAGCCCGCCGGTGTATTCGATAAACCATTGCCCGGTTTCCGGCCAATACACCGCGTGGTCCACAACCGCGTCATTGTCATAATCTCCTGGCACCGGCAACGCCGCGTTCCAACCCCACTGCCCTTCGATAAAGTGAAGCAGGCCGGACCTCCGGTACCACCATCCATCCGTGGTATAATAGCGAAATTCATTCAACCCGTCGCCGACGGAATCATAAGGCACGGGAATCGATTCGCGGATAGCGCCCACATTGAGCAACGCCCCATCGCTGCTTTTGCGCACATACCAGTTGCTGCCCGCCGGCCAGTACACCCCGATATCCGCCTTGTTGTCCCCGTCAAAATCGTAGGGTGTGGTATCCACTTTCATAGCATAAAGCCCCGAATCCGAGGTGCCCACATAGACGCGGCGATCGTCCACATGGACATCCCAGGCATTTCGAGGCAGCTCACTGGACGCTACCAGCCGGGGTTCAAACGGGTCCTGGATATTCACCACCGCCAGACCATACAAATGACAGGCCACGTAGGCGCGCGTGCCCTGCACCTCCACTTTCAAGGGATAGCCGGGCAGCGTAATGTGCCCGCACAGGCCCGGATTGCCGATCCCTACTATGTAGAAGGAATAGAGTCCATTCTCCCGGTCCGCCACATAAGCATAACCGTCATGTACCGCCACCCCGCGCGCGTCCGACGGAGTGGTATTCAAGCCAACCAGGAGCGGGTTGAGCGGATTCGCGCAGTTGATCATACAAAAACCGCCATCACTGTCTGCCACGTAAGCGAAATTCCCTATCATTTTAACGTCATAGGCAAAGCCGGGCGAATCATAGTTCCCTTTTCGTTGTGGCGAGGAGTCCGACTGAACGTCTATGAGCTGCAGCCCGTTGGTCCCGTCCGCCACCGCGGCAAGATTATTCATATAAGTAACACCGCGCGCGGAACCCGGCGTTGCGCAGGACCCCTTCTGTTCCATGTTCACGTTGGTGAACGCAATCACCCGGAACCCGCTATCATCCGCGACGTACAATACCCGCTTGTACGGATTGGCCTCCACGCCCCAGGCGTAGTCACTGGTGTCAATATCGGATACCGCCCGCCGCGCGTTGAGGTCGTCACCGACAAATACGCTTTCGATGCCATCCACGCCGGAACAGACGAAAAGCACATCATCGGCTGTTTCAAGCCCGACCGCGGGGATATAGGAAAAGGTCTTCATTAGATTCACCCGGGTGGCGCCCGCGCCGACGGCGCAGCCCATGATCAAAACCAGCATTAAACCCGTTGTCCTCGTCTTCATCACTCTACCTCCACGCTCTCGCGTTTTATGTTACCACTGGGTAACAATGTAGCAATAAATGGGCCATAATGTCAATGCGAACAAACTTTTGTGCCGGAATGGAACAACTCGATTTTTGCGGCACTGCAAAATCGCCGATGGCTTCGCCATGGGCGATCTATTGCCGAAGTATCGCCAATCGAGCCGGAGGCTGCTCCGCAAGGGATGGGCGATGGAGAGAGCAAGGAGTTCTGACCCCGGTGTCACGTTAACTTCCGCGGGGTAAAGCGTGCTGTACTTACCTTACAACATCCAGATACACCGGATAGTGGTCGGAATAATGTTCCACGTTTTTTGTGCCGGTGCGCATGTACACATCGGTTGTGTTGACGCCACGCTGTATGGAAACCGGCGCGCCGACGGTCCAGGGGGCGGACGTCATTTCAGGTGAGACGATAAAGCGGTCGAACGCGGCCGGGGGATAGATGCTGTTGGTGTTCCCGTAGCGTGTGGGAATCGTGGTTCGCTCCGGCAGCGGAACGCCGCGCCAGAGGTCCACCCATTCGGCAACCGGCGCAAGCGAATCATCCGCCTCGAAGCCCGCGCCGTCGGGGTCGACATTCATATCGCCCGCGATCATAACCTCCCACTGCGCATCCGGTTCTGTTTTGATCATCCGGGCCGCATCCTGTTGCAGCCACACCAGCGCGGATTTCCTGCGGGCAATATTGATTTCCGCCTCGCCCATGTTCGATTTCAGGTGTACGGCATACACCAGCAACCGCCGTGCGGCGTCCAGGTCCACCACGAATCGCAACATCCCGCGCGGCGGACGGTTGGGAACATCCATTAACCCGAATTCCAGTTCCCTTACCCGCTTCACGGGCACGCGTGTCAGGAGGGCGATATTTTGTTTTCGTCCTCGCCGGTGCGGAGAATAAAACCGGGTGATACATCCCGCGGCAAAAGGGACGTCCAGGCAATCATTCAGGCGCTTCAAAATACGCACATTCTCGATTTCCTGGATAACCAGGATGTCAGGGTTGATTTCCGCGATCAATTCGGCCGCGCCGCAGGCCTGCCGTCGGGCGCGGCCAGGACTGCGATGGAAACCGTCAAAATAGCCGTCGGTCAGATGCTGAATATTGTAGGTGCACACGCGAAGGCGGTTGCTCACCGGAGAGGAGGCCACATCGTCACGCGTAAACCAGACCGGTTTTTCGCGCAGGGGGACATCCCGGCGCGCGGCGGAAGACGGACGGCAGCCCGGCCACACGGTCAGGCCGGCCAGGAGAAGACAGATACAGGGTATACCTTTCATGGTTTATCTCCGGGGGAAATGACAAAAAGCGGAATTTGCACTTCCGTGGCCGACATCCCGCCATGATTGCCCACATTAAAAGCGGCCTCGAACCCCCTGGAGGGATAAGAAAACGCGTAGTTCCCCCGTGAGATCAGCACGTAATCGCCGATACGTTGCGCCAGCGCCGCGTGCGGCGCGCCCGGACCATACACCCCGCTCGCGATGAGTTCCTCGCCGGCAATACAGATGCAGGCTTCGGCAAGATGGGTCTGCACGACATCGAGGAATTGCGCCACGCGCGCCGGACGCACAAAGCAGGAGACCTCCCGTGAATCGCCGGAGGGCAGGATGGTCAGGCAATCGTACAAACCCGGTATGGCGGCCAGGTTGACACGATGCGCCAGGGGGGCGTCGATCAGTCCGTGGTCCGCGGTTACCAGCAGCAGGGTGTCGGTGTCGCGCAGCCGTTTTGCCAACCGGCTGAGGCCGGCGTCAATCTCC
>RZZM01000762.1 GCA_009929845.1 Spartobacteria bacterium | reverse complement strand
GTATAACACATGTTTTTTGGAAAGACAACTTTAATCCGAGAATGGGTTTACCGTGCAATTTTTTAAGACACAGATTTTTATTGTATACAATAGACAAAAAATTAAAAATGTACTTGACAATATTGGATGACCGTAGTATTGTGACTATAGTCAGTGGCTGCAGACATTGAACTATAGTCAGCAAATTCGATAATGGAGGAATACACGACATGTGCGAAGTAGTCATCGTCAGCGCCGCCCGCACACCGTTTGGGAAGTTTGGCGGCGGTCTGAAGGACTTCAAAGCCGTTGAGCTGGGCGGCCTGGCCATCCAAGAGGCCCTGAAGCGGGCCGGGATCGAAGGCAAACAGGTAGACGAAGTCATCATGGGTATGGTGGTTCCCGCCGGACAGGGGCAGATCCCCGGGCGGCAGGCGTCGGTGCGGGGCGGAATCCCCCACGAGGTGCCCGTGGTCACCATCAACAAGGTGTGCGGCTCGGCGCTCAAGGCGGTTACGCTGGCGGCACAGATCATCAAGGCGGGAGATGCCGACATCATTGTGGCGGGCGGCATGGAGAGCATGAGCAATATCCCCTATGTGGCCCCCAACATGCGCTGGGGCGCGCGGATGAACGACGTGAAGCTGAAAGACGCCATGGTGCTGGACGGCCTGTGGTGTCCGGACAACGACGTACATATGGCGGTCATCGGCGGTGCGGTGCCGGGAGAGTACAGCGTCACCCGCGAGGATCAGGACAAATGGTCTTACCGCAGTCAGATGCGGTGGGCGGCCGGTGAGGCGAAGGGTGCGTTCGACGACGAGCGGTTCCCCGTGGAAATCAAAACGAAGAAGGGCGTCACCGTTGTAGACAGAGACGAGGCGCCCAGGCCCGGGACGACCATGGAGGGCCTTGCCAAGCTGCCGCCGCTGTTTGTAAAGGATGGTACGGTAACGGCGGGCAACGCGCCGGGCACCAATGACGGCGCCTCCGCCGTGGTGGTCATGTCCCGCGGGAAGGCAGAGGAACTGGGCGCGCCCGTTCTGGCAACCATTAAGGACTATGCCCAGGTCTCCCGGGAGTCGCGCTATATTGCAAC
>RZZM01000335.1 GCA_009929845.1 Spartobacteria bacterium | reverse complement strand
AGGCGTCAGCCTGCCCGTTCGTTGTACAGAGGCTTTAGCCTGCCGCGCACGGCGAGCCGCGCATGTTTCGCGCCGTGAATGCCGAAAAAAAGCCGATTTCAGCGAAAAAGCTGAAAATTTCATGAAAATGGGCCATTTTCGATCTGAAACCCATAAAAATTGCCATTTTTGGCGGATTTTTGTCGCTTTTTGCGCTGTTTTGCGCGTGCGGCGCGGCATGTGGCTCGCCGTGCGCGGCAGGCTAAAGCCTCTTGTTATCTGTACAACGAACGGTGAAACCTGAAACGTGCAACCACCGCCCGCCGACACCTTGGTGTCACTTTAACTTCCACGAGGTAAGGAGTTCTGAAGTTGGGGTAGATCTACATGAATATCTCAATCCGGTTGTCCGCCCCGGTCAGGCGCGCAAGGAACGCCTCCCGCGAAAGGCCCAGGCCGCCTTTGCGGTAGGGGTTTTCCAGACGGACCCAGTCCGTTGTCTCCTGCCCGTTGATCTGAATACGCTCCGGCGCGAAGGTGTTGTCCCGGATGTGATACACAAGAGTGATTTTCTTCCCGTGAAAGGTCTGCTCCATGGTCAGGCCATCGAGTTTCTTCGGCATGACCGGGTCGAAAATAACCTGACCGAGGCATTCACGGAACCCAAGCATGGAGCCCAGCACCTGGTAGATATAGAGGCCCGGACCACTTGAGTAGAGCCGCCACCCCCCCTTGACGGGGACTTGCCCGCTGTAGAGCTTCTCAAAGTCATTCGAGGCTTCGTAACGGTCCGCGAAATCGGCGTCGGAACTGCTGAAGTACATATTCGCCTGGCGCGCCTGCGCGTTGGGAACGGCTTGCCGGATGCCCAGCGGATTGACCGCCATCAGCCCTTGCAAAACATCGTCCGCGCGCCCGAGTTTGGCCATGCTCTCCACATAGCGGATGTGCGCGTGCACATAGTGCAGACCGATTTCGCGTCCAAAATTGGCCGCTGATTCCGCCCGTCGGAATATCTTCTCTTCGCCGCCGCGATAGACCGGCGGTTTGTCCATCAGGCGCGCCCCGTCCGGGAAAAGGAGGTGTTGGTGGATCAGCGCTGCGTGCGCCTCGGCCTGTTCCGGCGTGAAGATTTCGCTGATAATGCCGCGTTGCATGGGCAGCAGGCGATAGTGGATGCCGGTGGTCTCATCCGAGGGATGCAGGAGGTAACGCGGGGCCTTTTTCTCTTCGTCAAAAAAGATGAACCCGGTGACGACCCCGTCGCGCACCATCCACCGGTTATAGTCGGAACGGAGTTTTTCACAGAGATTGTTCAGTCGTTCTGCCTGCGCGCTCCGGTTGAAACGACGGCATATCTTTTCGTACCGGCGGAAGACCTGGTAGACGAGCGCTACGGTCCAGCCGCTGACCATCTGTGTCTTCATGGCGGCATCGGCGGGCTGCAGCGAATCATTCCAGTCGCCTTCCCCGTAACTGAGGAGGTGGGTGCCCTGCACAGGATGGGCCTCGATGTAGGCGATCAGCTTCTCGATGTGCTCCTCCAGGGGATAGGTCTCATCCGTAAAGGTATATTCGGGCTTGTTGGCGTAGCGGATGGGGCGGGTGAGGATCGCATCGCTGTCGGTATACTCAATGTAGTCACAGACCGCTTTGAGGGGCCAGATGATGATGTCCCCGTGCGAATCATGATGTTGTATTGTCGCGAAACGGTCGAACATGAACCACTGCGGCCAGGAGCCGTCGCTGATGTACTGGTGTTCGAAGACCCGTTCAATGATCGCCTTCATCGGCTCGCAGGCGTGCGCGGCCATGAGCATTTCCACGGGGCCCTGGCAGATGTCGCGAACGCCCCAGGCGGCGCCGCTGTATTGTTCAAGTCCGTGCGGGGCGATGTAATGGATCATGGCGTTGTGCGCGTACCAGCGCAGGATGTCATCAAGCCGCTGAACCTCCTCGCAGCGCGGATGGTCCAGCCGCAGTCCGCCCAGGACGTGGTCCCAGGCCCGCCCGCCGTCGGTCTCAGCCTCATCAAAATCGTCCGCGGCGCGCGCCTGCGCCAGACGTGCTTCACGTTCTTCCGTCTGAAGGACCCCGGTGATGGCCAGGTTGAATGTGTTCACGGCCTGTGTCCGCATCACCGCGCAGGGGTAGCCGCGGGCTTGCCCGTCCCGGTGGAGCAGTTCGTCGCCGCCCATCGTCTCCAGGTGCCCGGCCTCCGGGGTCAGGATGAAGAAACAGGTTTCGGGATACTGACTGATCTGCAATTCATTGCGCGCCGGGCGACAGGTAAAGAGCCCCTGGTCGGCGTCTGTCTCCATTTCGCCGTTGGACGACCCCTCGACACAGCCGAGGACCAGGTCGTGAGTGATGATCAGCTTCCGCGGCGCGCCCTCGATCCGGACATCCATGTAAAGGACCGGCGCTTCGCTCGAAACCCAGGTCCTCACGGTGAGGGTGTCTTCCCCGAGCATATAGACCCAGCGACAGTGATTACGCCCCATCTCGAAGGCGGAGGCCATGCCCAGTAATTTCCAGCCTCCGTCTGTTTCCACGAAAATCCGTTGTCCGCTGCTCTTGAGGATATTGAGGGGATTACGAACTACGGACAGCAGTTTGTTGAAATTGGTATTCCCCAACACGATCTGCGCGTTGAAGATGCCCGCCATGTAGCCGGTCGTACACAGCACCGGATCGTCGGGCATCAGGCTGTTGCCGCTTTTGAGCACATGGCCGTGCTGGCGTTCCGAACGGATATCCTTGTCGGCCAGGACCACATGGCGGTCGGTTCCGTAGAAGAAGGAAAGCAGGCCTTGCTCATCGCGCTCTTCATGGCGGCGCTCACCGGGGAACAGGCGACTGACGCTTTCTTCGTCCAGGCGGTCCCCGGCCAGTGTTTCCAGCCGGTCAAATATAGAATCCGCCGGAATCTCCGGCTGCCTTTCAGGCGTGGGCAGGGACGCGGTTTCCCGCCAGAGTTCGGATATCGTTTCCGTTATCCGGCTGTCTTCCGGCGTGGACGCGTGCGGAAGGTCTTCCCGGCTTATCGCGTAGAAAACAACATCCTTTTCTTCGTCGGGCGCCCAGGTCAGGGATGCTGTTTGCAGGCCCACGTAGGCCGCTTCATACTGGTAGCGTTTCGAGGGCAGGGCGGGCTCGCAGAGGATGCGCGGACAGTCGGTCTGCTTGTACTCGGCGCCGAAGAACTGGAAAGCGTCGGTGGCGTAGGCGCGTGTGCCGTTGAGGCAACCCTGGAGGATCCACGGGTGGCGGTTGCCGTCCTGCGCCAGGCTTTGGCGTGACATCACGACATGGCCGAGCGGGGTTTCAACCGGCAGGTGGTCCATGTACTGGCAGGCATAGGCCTCGTTGTTCTGGAGCGCGCCGGGGGAGGCCAGGCCCAGGTCCTGGCCATAGATCACATCCAGGGAAACCGGGCGCTGTCCGTTGTTTTTCACCGACACCCGCCAGAACCATACCGGTTCTTCCGGGTGCAGGGTCAGCATGCACGTCCAGCGAAGGCGTTTCCACTCGCCCTCCCACATGAATTGTGACGGGTTGAACGAAAAGCACCCCCGCGCGTCCGGTCCAAGCAGGGCAATGGACGACCACCCCTCCTGCGTTCTCTCGCGAAGGTACAGGCGGGTCATGGCGTGCTCCATCGGATGCGTCAATGTCTGATTGACCTGAAACGCCCCGTGCATAAACCCGCACAGATGTCCAGCGCCCGTCGCCTGGATGAAAACGCCCGCCTTGTTCTTCAAGGAAAGCGTTTCCGACTCATCTGACCGCTTAAAAACCACTTTTTTCATAAAAAACCCTGTCTTTTTTCAAATTGTGAACGTTACAAATGAGCATTTAGCCAATAAATATACCATACGCAACATAATTATTGATAAAATACAGAAAAAATTGATAAAAATACAATAAAAATTTATAAAAAAGCATAAAAAAGCATTAAAAGGCGAATGCGAGCGGTAACAAAAGCGAAAAATGGAATCGCGCAGAGGCGCGGAGGCGCAGAGGAATTCGACAAAGCTCGCGACAAAGACCTCCGACCCTCCGACCTCCTTGGTGTCACTTTACCTTCCACGAGGTAAGGAATTCTGAGGATGGTATATATATCCGCGTTCATCCGCGCTATCCGTGGTCAAACTGCTCCGCACGGGCCCGGTTTGTAAACGATTCAAAAAAAATGAAAAAAGGACTTGATTAATTTCCGGGTTCGGAGTAATACTAGTAGCACACTAGGTTTGTGTTATGGTGTTAATGGGTCTTAGGAGATGTGATATGAAAAGATTGTTTGGATATTTTTTTATGCTGATTGGCTGTGTGACGGTCGCGCAGGCGCAGATTACCACGCCGCTGCATATCGGCGCGACGTTCCCGATGGTGGATGAATTCAGCAGCAAGCTGCGCGGGCATTATTACAGTCCGGGGGATGTGGTGCAGATTCTCTGGGCGAGCAACGGGATCGTGCATCCGCCATCCCAGGACGGGGCGCCGCATCCGGATAATGCCCTGCTGGAAGGTGGACTGACCGGCGTCGGCGCCCTGGTCATCCCTTCCCTGATCGATTCAGGCCTCTTCGGGGCCTCCATCGCTTCGCCGCGGCCGGGCGACGGCTCAAAGATTTTTGTGCGTGTGTTCAATGACTCCGACCTCAAGAATGCCTCCTTCTATGGCGACTCGTTTATCTTTACGGTCAACGGCAACCAGGTGTTTGATGTCGGCGTGGTGGCCACGACCAATCCCCTGGACGCGGCCGACAATGATTATGATGGACTCAACAACAGTTGGGAAAAGAGTTACGCCTCCCACCCGGATAACCCTGATACGGACGGGGACGGTGTGAGTGACTACAATGAAGCGCTGGCAGGAACGGACCTGCTGGACGCGGACTCGTTCTTTGCGTTGAATTCAATGGCCCCTGCCGGCGGCGCCGATCTGCTGGTGGGTTGGCAGTCCGTCGAGGGGCATGCCTATCAGGTGCAGTTCACCGCAGACAGTCCGGATAATGAAGCGTCCTACCAGAATGTCTCTGCCGTGGTAACCGCTGTTGACAACAACACTACGACCGTCATCCCCGAAGGGCTGCTCCTGGGTAAAGGATGTTTCCGTGTCGTTCACCGATAGGAGGGAAATGTAAACATTTGCAAGATATTGCCCTTATACACCGTCGGACATTTACGTATTATTTCAATTTTTTTTTCTAAACAAAAACACGACTTAGGGTATCTATATGTTCTTGGTTACCGAATTACCTCGTAAAGGTGTGGAGAACTTTGCGTGTTGAGACATCGCCGACAAGGACGGCGGTTGGAAGGTGCGTATGGAATGTAAGGTACGTAAGGAAGATGTTGTCCGCATGCAATGTATGATGTGTACGATATG
>RZZM01000334.1 GCA_009929845.1 Spartobacteria bacterium | reverse complement strand
CTCATCATCTGGTCGAATGCCGCCGGATTATTTGATCGGTTCATATAGGCATGCTGTTCATAAAAAAAGTAGGTGCTCAGGGCACTGCCCAGATCATCACTCGATGCGCCTGAACCGTTATCATTATAGTAACTTCCGTAATCCATCTCCACCGAAACCCCCACCTCGTAGATCAGCTCGGAGACGGCCAGTTCCTGGGTCAGCGGGACATAGCCATAGGCATCGTAACTCGTTAACATGTTGTCCCAATCATAGGGATCAGAAAACACTGCGGAGTGCGCGCCGGTGACGGTCGGTTCAGAATCGGTGTAACTGTGTCCCCCCCAGCCGTGCGGCGGCCATTCATAGTACTTCATCAGTTGCGACCCGGCGGCGGCGACACAACCGACCGGCACTCGTCCATCATACGATGGCGCGGGCGCAGGGTCCACCGGACAGAGTTCGTTGTAGTGATTCCACTGGCTCCATCTTGTCTCAAGCAAAACATCTACCAGGATATTGGTCGGATCGTACAGGAACTGCCGCCCGGCCAGCAGCGCCTCCCAGGCGCGCCGGTGTTCAATCGCCAGCGCCGGTTCCATCGCCGATTGCAGGCTTGCGGCCTCATCCCACTGCGTCAAAACCCGTTCGTTTGCGTCCAAATCATCGAACAACAGGCGTCGCAAAGCGTTTCCCTGACTATCGGACAGGTCCAGGTCACTTGCCGTGCTGAAACACAAAACCGGAAACATACGGGCATCCGCGCTGACCACCACGTATCCGACCGGTTTCAACGAAACATGATAGGCCATCACCTTGTTTTCATCCGAGGTGCGCAGCGGAGTAACCACATCGCAAACATAGGGGCCCGCATTCTCTATCGCCGCCTGGCGGAAAACCGCGCTACCATCAATCCAGTGTTCCGCGGCCGCCCGGACCCGGTCCATATCGATCGGCGCCGCCTGCGAAGGCAACGCAAAAAGGACCGCCGCAAGCATCATGTAACGAACCATGCTCATGCTTCCAACATACCCCAGGATCCTGCGCGCGTCCAGTCACACCTGTTGCACACTGATGCCCGATCGGGCAACGGTGTGCAAGATGCTTTCAGCTATCTTCTTAACTGCTTTTGGATATTTCGGCAGACAACCATCCATGACTGATTCATCCAACTGGTTCAAATTACGAAACGTAACTATGCCCGCGGGATTCACACCATGCTTACGACATATATAAATATAATCACAAAACGCCTGCTCCGGTCCTACGACGAGTGACTTCACGGGCTTCGCATAAACAGTGCTGTTAATGCGCATGAAAACAAAGCGTCCAAGGGAGGTTTCTCTTATCCTTGATCTATTTTGTCTGCGCTTTGTAAAGCAGTGCACTTCTTGAGGAACCTGGGTAATCAAATGATGCAAATGAAGCGCATAGATACCTGTAATGTAAGCGGTCGAATCTATTGCTTTGACGACATCTTCAACACCCACAGCTCCAGGTAATCCGTACCGACCAGCCGTATATCGCTCAATAATATGTTTATCGACCAACCGAGACAACGTAACCTTGAGTGATGAATATTCACATTGCGAAACATTGGCAAGTTCTGAATTGGTAAACACAACCTTGCCATGCACATCACGCTGATGCTGAAAAAACTGCTGCCACTCAAGTGCATTCATTTCGCTTCCATATGGTTGGATAAATTCTGTATCATAAGGTCCAATACCACCTTCAAAACCATCAAGCCGCCTCCGGCATCATTTATTTGATTTGCGGCATGAGTGTCTAATTGCGTATTAATGGTTTCCTGTATAGCCTTTGCATGATACTCGTGATGATCCTGTAAATCACCCATTCGTTTTCTGACATGATTCGCGCTGATATTCAATGCATGCAATTTGTTTTGCAACCGGTTCGGCGCATCAGGTAAAATAGAATCTTGAAAAAGGAAAATATCTACAAGATCACGATGTCTTAGCACTACTCGATTTACAACAGCTATGATTTTGCTTTCAATCATATCGGCATCTGATGCCGTGGCAAAAATCGTACCATCAATGGTCCGAATGGTGACCGAATCAGCACATACAATCTGAGTTATCTCAACCGGTATTTCGATTCGACTATAGGGCACATCCGTTTGCCAGAATGCCACATCTACCGTGCGAAGTACGTTTGATTCTGTATCTACCCCCTGCCTGGCCTGAACACGGCCAACATAGTTGAACGTTAAACGCACTTCAGGAATGAGAACACGACTGAATAAATCAATCAACTCATGCTGCTTTTCCTCTAACTCACCAGCCCAATGATAATCAATATCCTCAGAGGTACGTACACTCTTGTTGAGCAAACGATATCTAAACCCACCAATCAGCATCAAATTTCTTCCGGCCGGATGCGTTGCTACAATTCTGGCTATTAGCGTCTGTATTGCTTCAGCATCTTTTTTCTTCTTTGTAATATTCATTGCATTATCCAAGTTCAGATGCTGGAAATGGAAATAAACTTTATAGTAACAACAGTCAACATATTTGTTTACTTTTGTTGCATATATTATCTATATAAGTGATTTTTAGCCGCAGATGTCTTCGAGGGCCTGCAGGAGTTCTTCCCGCTTGAAAGGCTTGGAAAGGGCGCAACTCACGCCGAGGCGTTCCGCCGTCTTCAGGTAGATATCCGGGCCATTTGCTCCGCCGCCGGAGATGGCAATGATTTGCAGCTCCGGGAATTCCCGGCGCAGCGCCATGATGGTTTCAAGACCCTCGCGATCAGGCATCAGGATATCCGTAATCACGGCGTCGATCTTGTTCTCCCGGCAGGTAGGTATGGACTGCCGTCCGTCCGGCAGTTCCATAACGGCATATCCACTGTCCTCAAGCAGGTTACGCAACACCTGCCGGAACATCCGGTCATCATCAATCAGAAGTATACAAGCCATAATCTCGCGATGCTCATCATTCTATATTGTGCTTACCTGTTCGTTATCCTAGTATCTCAGCCACAGTATATACAAAAACATGGATTGGGCAAGTCCCGGCTTCGCTGTTCACGGCGATTCGCCGCTTTTTTGTCCGAACCGCCCGTGAATAAAGCGGTCACCAGGCGCGTCTAATATGACGGAAAAAGAAGACAATTTAGTTGAGGCGGCCCGAAAAGGCGATGAACATGCCTTTGGAGAACTGGTTTCCATGTACAATGACCGGTTATATGCTGTGGTTTACGGATTCGTCCATCATGTGGATGACGCCCGCGACATCTGCCAGCAGGTCTGGGTGAAGGCGTGGCGGAAACTGCATACGTTCAAGGGCGACGCGAAATTTTTCACCTGGCTTTACCGGATTGCGTCGTTCAGTTGCATGGATTTTGCGCGGCGGCAGGCGCGCTCACAAGAGACGCCGCTGCTCGAAGAGATTGAGCCCGCGCGGGACGTGGACTCGATGGTTCCTCCCAGCGTGGGGGCTCGGCCCGACCAGAAGCTGCAACAGGCGGAAATCCGGGAGGCGTTCAACCGGGCGCTGGACGTCCTGAGCCCGGAGCATCGCATGGCGCTGGTGCTGCGCGAAGTCGATGGACTCTCCTACGAAGAAATTGCCCAGGCCATGAAATGCCGTAAAGGGACCGTAATGTCCCGCCTTTTTCATGCGCGAAAACATATACAGGAACAAATGAGCGAACTGCGGGGTTCAGCATGAACTGTAAAAAAGCACAACAATGGCTCAGCATGGCCATGGATAACGAATTGCCCGCCGACCGACGGGAACCGTTGGAACAGCACCTGGCGCAGTGCCCGGACTGCCGGGCGATGCAATCACAATGGAGCACGTACGGCCAGATATTGCGTGCCCCGGAAGCCCCCGCCGTCAATGCCGGGGCGCTGCGCGCCGACGTCCTGCGCGCCATCCGAACTCAACGCCCCGAAAGGGAACGCGCCCTCTTTCCGGCTATCCCCTATCCACGGCTCGCGTACTCTGTCGCCATTACCGCACTTATCTGTACAGTTATCATTGCCGGATTGCGTTTTTACCCGTATAGTGCAGGACCAGAAACAACAGCAGAGCCCAATACGCAGGTAGAATGGGTTGAGACAGATGTCCCCGGCGCAACGGCCATGGTCTACGAGGACGAAGAAACCGGCCTGACGGTGATATGGGTCATCACAACCGAAAATGGTGAAGAAGAAAATGGACAAGCCGCATCATAACACTTTGCTTAGGTTCGTCACGGGCATCCTGCTCCTGGTGGCAACGCTGACGGCGGAGGCCCAATACAACCAGGTTCGCCTCCAGGCCACACTGATCCTGGCCAACAACGAGGGGGCGCCGCTGGACTACCGACTCGACAAGGTCGAGCGCAGCCTGCGTAAAATCTTCGGGTTTAAATTTTATAAATTCCTGGGCGAGGACGCCACCGCCATCAGTCTGCCGTCCACCCTGACCCTGAATCCCGGACACGGCTGCAAGCTGGTCATTGACGCATCGGACGCCGGGGACGGCAAGGTCCGCGCACAGGTGCGATGGATCCAGGATAGCGTCGAAGTCCTCTCCACATCCGTACGCGTCAAACGGCGCGCCCCGACGATCCTGGGCGGCCCGGCCTACGGCAACGGAACACTGATTCTATCGTTGACCGCGGAATAAGCAGACTGAAGATCGCATCGCGGCCATGCTCAGGAAACCCGGCGAATGGGAAAGCCCAGCGAATGGGCTGTAGTTCCGGGCGGCATTTTTCAGGGCTTTGCGGGGCGTATTCCGAAACCGGCCTGGCTGAAGTGGCTATCCAGCGTCAGGGCTTCGCGTATCCGCAATTCCTTCATAACGATAAAACTAACGCAATCTGTGAAGGAATACGACTTGTCACAAAGTCAATGTTTCATCTATGACATAGTCGGTTGTCAGTAAGCCTCCATGTTGTTTGAGCCACCCATCCCTTTCGGTACACACATCCTCATGACTCGGGTCGGCTGAATCGGCGCCAGCAACCCAGCCGGCTGTATCCACAAAAAGCCAATTCATGTGTAGAGTTCCCGGTCGTGATTTCGTGCTGCCTGACCGTCCGATGAAGCGCCGACCGCACTCGCGCCGTAGAGCGTTTCATCGGCCAGTTCGTTAGTGAATTCCGTTTCCTCTCCCGGCGGAACAATATCGAAAGCTACACGACTTCGATACAACACCCGGAAGCGTTGTCCCTCCCGTGCCAGCCGGACTATCCGGCCCAAATCAGAGCGCAACTCACGTGCATTGATTACCACAGTCATGTCGTGTATCCTTTTGTTTTTCGTTTTATGTTAAACTCAAAGTAAACTTTACGGGCATCAACGTCAACAATTAACCTCCAAATTTTGGGAGCTACAGTTCCGGGAACAGCCAGGTGGACAGGTAGCGTTCACCGGTATCGCAAACGATCGTCACAATGAGTTT
>RZZM01000333.1 GCA_009929845.1 Spartobacteria bacterium | reverse complement strand
ACCTGGGCGAATTTTCACTCGATACCGTAAAGATGTTTTACAACGACGCCCTGAACAGCGGATTCACTATTTAATCGGCGCGCCATTCAGGCAGGAGGATAATCCCATGATCATTACACGCACACCTTTCCGAATCACCCTTGGCGGCGGCGGCACCGATCTGCCGTCCTTTTACCAAGAACATGGCGGCTATGTCTTCACCATGTCCATCAATAAATACATGTACATCATGCTCAACCGCCGTTCCGTGGCCGACCGCAAAATCGTGATCCGCTACAGCCAGGTGGAAACCGTTGACCATATCGAGAACATCGTCCATCCGCTGGCCCGCGAGGCGCTGCGGATGCACGGCCTCGATGAAAATATCGAGCTGACCAGCATCGCCGACCTGCCGGCCAAGACCGGCATGGGCTCCTCCGGCTCCTACCTGGTCGGTCTGTTGGCCGCCATCCGCTCCTACCTGAGCAAACCGGTCACCCCCGGCGAACTGGCCGAAGAAGCCTGCCGCATCGAAATGGATATCCTCCGCGAGCCCGTCGGCAAGCAGGACCAGTACATCGCCGCCTATGGCGGATTCCGTGTGTTGAATATCGCGACGGACGGCACGGTGCAGGTCGAGACGGTACCGGTGGATTTCATGACCGCCAACGAACTGGTCGCCAAGGCCCGCATCTATTACACCGGCGTCCAGCGCTCGGCTACCGCCGTGCTTAAAAATCAGGACGAGGCCGCCAAACAGAAAGAACGTTCGGATCACGAGCGCGTGCTTGACGCCCTGGGCCACATCAAGGAGCTGGGCGGGCGCATCCGCACCTCCTTCGAAGAGCAGGATCTTGACGCCTTCGGACGCATGATGGACGAGCACTGGACCTATAAGAAACAGATGTCAAAAAGCATCAGCCTTACCGTGCTGGACGACTTGTATGAGGTCGTCAAAAAAGAGTACGGCGTCCTCGGCGGAAAAATAATCGGCGCCGGTGGTGGCGGATTTTTCATGCTGTACTGCCCAGAAAAAGGCCGTGAGCTGGACGCCTACATGGCCGGACACAATATGCACCGCGTGGATTATTTCCCTTCCCTGCATGGAGCCAAACTCGTCAGCGATATGACCCCCTTCGAGTACTATGCCAGCCTTTAGGCGGGTGATTGCAGGTTGCGGTTTGCACGATTTGTTTGTATAGCCTGTCGTGCATGTCGGGTTGCACGATCACAGGGAAAGGGCTCGTACAAGAACTCTTCCACGGTGGCAGGCTAAAGCTTTTGTACTACGAACCTTTCCCTCCAACGATTCCGGTGATGGCGCGAGGGGTGTAACTTTGTTTACTTTATTTGGCCGGTTATTGTTGATACAATACGTTTGTAATCAAATGGTAACGCGCAATCAACGGCATGTTTTTTTACTTTGGTTACACCCATTTATACGGCCTGTAGAAGTGTGTAACCCTTTGACTGTAAACAAGTAGATGAGTTTGCCGACTGATTGGCACAGTTAATGATAGACAGTGGGCTGTATTCAACGTGTGAACAGGAACGGAAACAGACGTGACGCAGCAGAATGAACAGTTTTCTGAGTGCAGCCTGATGCCGCGCGAGACCCAATCGCGTTGTCGGCCGGCGCGTGTGGCCATCATGATCGGACTCGGGTCCATGGTGGGGGCGATTTTAATTGGCTTTTTTGTCTATGTAAAAGGACTGTCCATGGCCGGAAGCAGCCCATTTATCTGGCTGGCCCTGGGCTGCATTGTTGTCAGTGGCGTTATTCTCCCTGTAGCGCTGGCGGCGCTCTATTATACTTTCTACCGGTACGAACAAAGACGAAAGGCCACCGAGAAGGAACATAGTCGGCTTGAGAAATACCTGCGCCATGCCCAGAAAATGGAGGCGATAGGCGCGTTGGCTGGCGGCATTGCGCACGATTTCAACAATATCCTGTATGCCATACAGGGATATGTGGACCTGGCCATGCAGGACGTGGACAGGGATACGGAAGTATACGGGTTCCTGGAGGAAATCGCCATCGGCAACAAGCGGGCCACGGAGCTGGTGAAGCAAATCCTGGCCCTCGGAATGCAGAGTGAGCAAAAGCGGCAGCCCCTGCGGCTTTCAATTATGGTCAGGGAGGTGGCGAAGTTCCTGAAGAGCGCTTTGCCGCCTGGCATTGAGCTGGTGCTGGAGGTGAATGACAAGGATGATTTTGTCATGGCCGACCCCGGGCAGATTCACCAGATCCTCCTGAATCTGTGCACCAATGCCTGTCAGTCCATGTGTAGCGGACCGGGACGACTGGGGATCCGTCAGGATACACTGTTGCTCGAAAAGTCGGACTATGGTTTGCCGCCGGGCCTGTACACGCAGTTGACCGTAAGTGATAGCGGAAAAGGCGTCCCGCCTGAGGATGCGGAACGGATATTTGATCCGTATTTTACCACAAAGGACCCCGGCGACGGCACCGGGCTGGGCCTGGCCACCGTACATAGCCTGGTGAAGAATCTGGGTGGTTCCATCGTGTTTGAAAGTGCGCAGGGCCAGGGGTCGATCTTTACCGTCCTGCTGCCGGCTTGCGAACCGGCCGAGGCGGTCGAAGAAACGTCTACTGATCGTATGATTAATCTGGCCGGCAATGAACATATCCTGCTGGTGGATGATGAGGCCCCCATTGTTTACTCAATGCAGCTTGCCCTGCGCCGCCTGGGGTACAGGATATCCTCCACCACCAGCCCGGTGGAGGCGCTCTCCATATTTCGCAGTGAAGGGCAGGACATTGATGTCATCATCACCGACTACTCCATGCCGCACATGTCGGGTCTGGACCTGGCCAAGGACATCCATGCCGTTCGTTCAGACATCCCCATCCTGCTCTGTACGGGATTCAGCGAAATCGTAAAAAACGACGAGGCCCGTGGCGCGGGTATCCGGGAGTGCATCATGAAACCCATTAAAAGCCGTGATTTGGCCATGGCCGTCCGACACGTATTGAAGGAGGTCCCGTGCATCGCGTAATTGTCATTGATGATGACAAGCAACTTCGCGCCATGTTGCAGTTGACGCTCAAGCGCGCCGGATACGACGTGGATGCGTGCGGCGACGGCGAAGAAGGGTTGGACCGGCAGAGGTTGCATCCGGCGGATGTGATTATCACCGATATCCTGATGCCGGTGAAAGAGGGCCTGGAATTAATCGTGGAGGTCAAAAAGGAATTCCCGGAAACCCGGATCATTGCCATTTCCGGCGGCGGTAAGTTCGGCCCCAAGGGCTATCTTTTCATGGCCGACCGCCTGGGCGCGGATGCTGCGTTCTCCAAACCCGTTGACCAGAATCGGTTGCTGAACAGTGTAAGGGCGTTATGCGAACAACAACCGGTAAACACATAAGACCGCCTGTAATGGGTGTAAGCAAAGGAACAGAACATATGTTTGTTTATAATCAGGTTAATAGCAACGACATGAAGATGTTATGCGAAAATGAGGGAAGCCTGTGTGAAAATGGTTACACCCCTGCGCGTCGGCAATTTGCGGCGAGGTTGCGTGTAACTACATGTTGGGAAGCAGGTTATGGAAATGTCAAAAATGTGGCACGTAAAATGCAGGTAAATGGACCCGATCAGAAGGGCGTCCTTTATGGAAGAACGATGAAACAGGAGAGTGATTATGTCTACTGAAGCTTCAACAATCCAGACATTCAGCCGCAGCGATTTGGCGGGCAAGTACTTAACGTTCAAACTTGGCGCGGAGGAGTACGGCCTGGAAATCCTTAAGGTCCAGGAAATCATCAAGATGATGGAGATTACCCATGTGCCACGCACGCCGGAGTATGTGTGCGGGGTTATTAATCTGCGCGGCAAGGTGATTCCGGTCATCAACCTGCGTTCGAAATTCAGCCTCAACGAGGTGGACCAGACGGAAAAAACCTGCATCATCGTAGTGCAGTTGGGCGAAGATATGGTCACCATGGGCATTGTGGTTGATGAAGTCTCCGAGGTGTTGGATATCGCCATGGACGATATAGAACCGCCTCCGTCCATGGGCGCCAGTGTGGAAAACCAGTTCCTGCTGGGCATGGCAAAAACAAGAGGAACCGTAAAGATTCTGTTGGATGTCGACAAGGTCCTGTCCGTGGATGACATCGCTGCGGTGGAATCTGTAATTTAGTGGATGAGGATATCATCATGAAAAGTATATCATTAGGAATGAAATTAATCGGTGCTTTTGTGTTTGTGGCATTGGTCGGACTGATCATCGGCAGCATCGGCTGGTGGGGAGTCAGTACCTTGAGCGGGCATCTGACCGAGGTGGCGGATGTGCGGCTGCCCAGTATTGACAGCCTGCTGACCATGGACCGCAACTACGAGGCCCTGCGCGTGGCTATGCGTACCCTGTTGAATCCGGAACTGGATGCGGCGGCCCGCGAGCGGCAGTGGCAAAACATCGACGTGGCCCGCGCAAAATATACGGCGGCCATGAAAATCTATGAAGACTTGCCGCAAACCGAGCAGGAGGCGGTGTACTGGAAGAGTTTTATCCCGGCCCTGGAGGCCTGGCGAAAGGCCAACGAGGCGTTTTTTGCCGAGGCGAGGAAACTGGAGGAAATCGATATCTTGAATCCCACTGAATTGCAGCGGGATATCCAGCAGTTCACGGGCGATCACTATAAACTCGAGGCGGCTACCGCAAATCTGATCCTTAACGGTATCGATTTTTCGGGCGGCGGCGATCCGGCCGCCTGCGGATTTGGTAAGTGGATGGCGGCATACGAGACCTCCAATCCGGAAATGAACCGGATACTCAACGAGGTGAAATCCAGCCATAATTCCTTCCACTTCGCGGTTCGGGATATCAAGGACCTGGTCGCAAAAAAAGAGATAGACAAGGCCAAAGAGCTGTACGACACAACCATGGTCCCCGCCGCGGACCAGGTGTTTGGATACTTCGCGCAGATACAGAAAATTGTCGACTATGCTCATGAAGAATATGTGAAGATGAACCAGCTTGCCATGGTGGAGGCGGTCGAGAAGCAGCGTGTGGCCCTGGACTTCCTCAACAAGGTCGTGGCGCTTAACCAGGATATTGCCAAGGAATCTTCGGAGAAGGCCGTCAAGGATGCCTTCCGCGCCAAATTCTGGGCGGTGCTGGCCATGGTGTCCGGCTCGGTGATCGCTTTGGCCTTCGGAATCATTCTGGCGGTTTCCCTCTCGAAGTCGCTCAGCAATATCATTCTCTCGCTGTCAGACGGGTCTGAACAGGTGACCTCGGCCTCGGGGCAGGTCTCCAGTTCGAGCCAGGAAATGGCGGAGGGCGCCAGTGAACAGGCCTCCAGCCTCGAAGAAATTTCTTCCTCCCTGGAGGAAATGACCTCCATGACTCGCCAGAACGCGGAAAACGCCAAGCAGGCGAATGGCCTTATGGCGGAGGCTAAAGAT
>RZZM01000038.1 GCA_009929845.1 Spartobacteria bacterium | reverse complement strand
CAACCGCTTGAGTGTCCGTTTAATTTTCCAAACGCGGCGTCTCTTCGGAAGTGGATACCATCAAAAAAATCACCGCGATTACTGGCAAATCAATGATAATCTCATTCTGCGGCTAAGGTTCGAGGTAAGGAGTTCTGACCTTCCACAAGGTAAGGAGTTCTGAACTTATCGGAAAACGGGCAGGGCCCGGCGGGCGTCTTCCCTGAGGCCGCGGTCGGGGTCGGACTGCGCCGCCTCAAGCAGGGGGATGCAGTTGGTGGAGCGCAGGTCACACAGGGTGCGGAGGATCTGTCGTTTTTCGATGATGCTGTCGGTCTGACCGTAGGCGTTCAGCAGCGCCGGTTCGGCGGCGGGACCAATGACGGCCAGCGCGCGCGCGGCGGTGTTGCGTACGGTAAAGATGGGGTCGCCAAGGGCGGTCACGAGTTCGGGCACGGCGACCGGGTCGCCGATGTCGCGCAAGGCATTGACGGCAACCACGCGAATGCGTTCGTTGGTGTGCTGCAAGAAGGAAGCAATGGCCGGGGCCGCGTTGGTGATCCGCCATTTGCCCAGCGTGCGCATGGTCATGCCGACAAGTTTCTCGTCTTCCATACAGGGTTGTATGATTTCGGCATGCTCGGGCGTGTCGTAATAACTCATGAAAAAAAGCGCGCTCTTGCGCACATCCGTCTTGTCGGAATCCAGGGCGTCCAGCAGCACCGGCATGGCTTCGTCGGCGGGCAGCTTTTCAATAAGCATCCGGCTGAATATCCAGAACCAGATGTTCTGAATGTGCGTGTTATTAATCAGATAGCGTAGGGAGGCTGTCCCGCGGTTCATGATTTCGTCCTGCGCGGCAAATTTGCGCGTGTATTTTTCCTCGGTCGAGCCGTAGCGGTTGGCGTGCACCATCAGTTCTTCCAGGGTCATGGTCCCGGGGGTGAAGACAACCTCTTCGGGAAGGGCGGGGGACGCGGCGACGATGAATAGAAGGCCCAGCATAATTGCGCGTGCAGGTTTCATGGGACCTCCTCCGTGTTCTCCGTTTCAGGTTCGGGCAGGACATCGTACACAATCCCGAAATCCGGACGCAACAGACGCGCGCCGTCTTCCGCCCCGCAGGAATATTGGTCGGTCCCGTCGAGGTCCAGCAGCAGGGCGAGGCTGCCGTATTCCCGCTTGTCGCCATCATTCCCGATGCCCTGACTCTGCTCATTTTGCCGGGCAAAGTAGGCGTCGTCGCCGCCGGAATCAATCAGAAGCCCCAGGGCATTGTTCAGGGCGCGCCCCTGCGAATGATGGTCGGCGCTATAGGTGTCGTTGCCGGCATGGTCCACAAGCATGCCCACGGCATAGTCGTGCGCATTGCCCTGCGCGAGAATATAGCCGGTGTACATGTCATGCCCATCGCCGTCAAAGAGCAGGCCGGCGCTCAGGTGGATGCCGGAGCCCTGTCCATAATGATGCATGGCGTAGGTGTCGCACCCTTCGGCGTCCAGCAACATGCCCACGGCATACCAGTACGCGACGCCCTGCCCATACACATCGGCGATGTACGTGTCGTTGCCTTTCAGATCGACCAGCGCGGCCATGCCGCCGCCCGCAAAGGGGCGCATGCCAATGGAAAATCCCTGCGCGAGCGAGACAAAACGCTCAGGATGGCGCTCATAATCAGGCTTTACGCCGCCCGCCAGATAATAATCGTTGCCGTCAAAGTCGGCCAGCAACCCGAAGCCGAGAAGGCCCGAATATCCCTGCGCGGCCAGGCCGGCCTTGTAAACGTCATTTCCGCCATAGTCCATAAGCAGCCCGGCGCCCACATACCCCGCCCCCTGCGCAAGGGCCTGCGCGCTGTAAAAATCATCGCCGGCCCTGTCTATCAGGATTGATGCGCCGAAGAGTCCCGCGCCCTGTCCGGCATAGCGGCATTGGTGGTGGTCGTTACCGGCGGCGTCCAGGATGACGGCTACCCCGAAGAGCGCGGCGCCGGGACCGGTGATGCTGACGCCTTCGTACCGGTCGTTGCCGGCTATATCCAGCACGGCGCTCAGCCAGTGCTGTTGAAGTCCGTTGGCTCGTGCGCAGCCATCGCCGTAGATATCGTTTCCGCCGGGATCGACAATCAGAAAAGCGGGCTGGGTATAGTGGTCGTTCCCGCGGGTGCCGATGTATATGTCGCCCAGCATGCTGGGAAACGTGACCACCTCCTCCGGCCATTCGGTGACATTGGTCTGCGCCTGCATGAACGTTTCGACGGCCTCCTGCATGATCCAGGCGGCGGTGAGTATCGCATGCCGGTCGATGGCGGCCACCTGGGCGATATAGTTGGTCGCGGCGGGCTTGGGGTCCAGGGCCAGGTTCTCGTCAATGACCGCCTGTATGGTTGCCGGCGGGATCCCCAGAAAGGTCAGTTCGCGCCTGACTTCAGGCTGGTCCTCCGCGTCAAACATGTCACCCAGCAGGGACGCGGCCATGTGGCATTGTTCGGATGCCGGGATTTCCGCATAGGCGGTGCGCAGCATCCCCTGGGCCTTTTCGGCTTTGAGGACGAACGCGGAGATCAGGAAGGCCAGGTTGTATTCCAGCGCGTCCCACTCGCGCGAGCGGTTGTCGACGCTTACAGTGCCCGGCGGGTCGACGAACGTGTCCAGCCATTCGGCCATCAACGGCCAGCAGGTATTGGTTCCCCCTGCGGCGATATCCTGTGTGACGGCAAGCAGGGTGTCGCCCATCGCAGGCAGCCGCAACGGGTGGCGCAAGGCCTCGCGTGCGTTGGTGAGGACCAGCACGGGGTCCGCCACATCCCGGGTGAAGCCCATGTCCTCCCGGGTCATGTTCATATCATACAGGGCGTGGTCCAGATGCTCCATTTCCTCGGGGCCGAGTATAGCGGACTGCTCTTCGGCAGCACTTCCGGCTACCAGAAGAACCAACAAGAGCGACAAAGCCGCGACGGAAGGGGGCGCCCTCATGGTGTTTGTGCTCCGTCACTCAGGTGGGAGTACACGCCCTGTACCTTCCCGTTGACGGCGCCTTCAATGATTACGGTGACGGCGGAGACATCCAGATCGCCCTCAATCACCCCCGTGGGCTCAATCACAATCTGCTGGCCCCGGAAGTGGACGGCGCCCGCGACGCGCCCGCTGATTCGCGCGTCGGTGGCGATGATGGCGATGTCCGAATCGCAATCCGCGGAGATGTCCACCGAGGTCGCTATGTAGAGTTTCTTTCCGCTGGCCTGGTCGGTAATCGTAATCTCCGGCGTGGCTATCGATCCCATCTGCTCGTAGCCCCGACCGATAAAGTCCTGCGACATGATCTCGACCTGCTGCTTGATGTAATCAATACCCTTCTTGGCAAAGAACCCCAGTATCGCGCACCCGCCCAACAGGACCAATGTCATCACCAGGCAGCCGATGCCGCATCCCATCAACCATTTCTGGTTGCTCGACATGGGTTTCTTTGCGGGCGGTTCGGGCAGGGGGGGCATGGGCATAGTGTCACTCATCGGATACCTCGCTTCTACTTGTTTTTAGACCATGAATCACGTAAGGGAACGGTGCGGTTGAAAACGGGCCGACCGGGGGCAGAGTCCCTGCTGTCCACGCAGTAATACCCCAGTCGCTCGAACTGGAAACGGGCGCCGGGCGCGGCGGCGGCCAGGGCCGGTTCGATTTTTCCGGTAGTCACTGTCAGCGAATCAGGGTTGAGAAACTCCCGGTAATCGGCCCCGTCTTTGCTTTCGGCAGGATTTTCCACGGTAAACAGGCGGTCATAGAGGCGCACTGGCGCATCCGCGGCGTGCCGGGCCGAAACCCAGTGAATGGTGCCGCGCACCTTCCGTCCGTCCGGGGCCGAACCGCCCCGTGAATCGGGATCGTACACGCCATGCACCTCGGTCACTTCGCCGGTTTGCGGGTCCTTGACCACCTCGGTACAGGTAAACAGGCAGGCATAACGCAGACGCACTTCGCGCCCGGGCGCTAACCGGAAGAATTTCTTCGGCGGGTCCTCCATGAAATCATCGCGTTCAATGTACAGCTCGCGACAGAAGGGGATCCTGCGCGTGCCCGCGTCCGGGTCTTCCGGGTTGTTGACCGCCTCGAATTCCTCTTCTTCGTTTTCAGGATAGTTGTCGATAACGAGCTTCAGTGGGTTCAACACGGCCATGCGCCGCTCGGAGGTTTTGTTCAGGTCGTCGCGCAGGCAGTGCTCGAGCAGCGCCACATCGGTCAGGCTGTTTACCTTGGTGATGCCGACGGTTTCGCAGAAGGCACGGATGGCCGCCGGGGTGTATCCGCGGCGCCGCAACCCGGAAATGGTGGGCATGCGCGGGTCATCCCAGGAGGCCACATGGCCACCTTCGACAAGTTCCAGCAATTTTCGCTTGCTCATGATCGTATAGCTGAGATTCAACCGGGCGAATTCGGTCTGTTGCGGATGGTAGATTTCCAGTTGATCCAGTATCCAGTCATACAACGGCCGGTGCACCTCGAATTCCAGCGTGCACAGCGAGTGGGTGATCCCTTCAATGGAGTCCTCAAGGCAGTGCGCGAAGTCATACATCGGATAGATGCACCAGGTGTCGCCCGTGCGGTGATGCGCGGTTTTCTTGATGCGGTAGATCGCGGGATCGCGCATATGCAGATTGGGCGAGGCCATGTCGATTTTGGCCCGCACCACATAGGCGCCGTCTTCAAATTCCCCGTTCTTCATGCGCTCGAACAAATCGAGGCTTTCCTCGACCGGACGGTGGCGGCTCGGACTTTCTTTGCCGGGCCGGGTAGGGACGCCGCGATAGTCCTTGAACTCCTCGGGCGTCAATGTGCAGACATACGCCTTGTCCTTCTTGATCAACGCGACCGCGTACGCGTACATCTGCTGGAAATAGTCGGAGGCATAATAGAGGTGTTCCCCCCAGTCGAACCCCAGCCAGCGGACATCTTCCATGATGGAGTCGACATACTCGACCTCCTCCTTGCTTGGGTTCGTGTCGTCAAACCGCAGGTGACAGACCCCGCCGTATTCCAGGGCCATCCCGAAATCCAGGCAGATCGCCTTGGCGTGCCCGATGTGCAGGTAGCCGTTCGGTTCCGGCGGGAACCGTGTGACGACCCGCCCGTCGTACCTGCCCGTCCGCAAATCCTCGTCAATCATCTGACGTATAAAATGTTTCGATTCCGGTATTGTCTGCTCATTCATCATGTCGCGCTCTCTATCAAAAAGTCATGCTGGTTTACAATGCGGCTATCTAATAGCCTGTAACCGGGGTCGGATGCAATAAAATGTCGAGCATATATATCCTGACGAAGTAGCGCCGCAACCCATAAGGGCTTTTAGCAAATGTGGTTGTTTTTCCCGTTATGCAGGGCAGGCGGAAAGGTGTTCGTGAGGTGCGGGAGCCTTCCAGGTGTTGTTGGCCAGTTCCCAGATGTCCCGGACACGGTTGCGCATGGTGTGATGACGCAGCACAATTTCCTGGGCGTGTCGGCCGATCTCGCCCTTGTCAGGGGTGTCGAGGACGGCAGTGAGGATATCTTCCACGCCATCCGGGTGCAGCGGATCGTAGAAACGGACGCCGCTGTCGGTGCCGAGTTGGTTCTTCAGGTAATCGGACCAGGTGGTTACCACTGAGCAACCATTGCTGATGGCGTCGAATATCCGCTCATGCGCGCCGCCCATGAGGGTAGGGGTGTGATTAAGGAGGATTTTTGACTGTCGCATGATCCCCAGGGCTTCACGGTAGGGCACGCTTTCATGGACCATGACATTATCGGGTAGGCCCAGGCGTCGCCAGGGGCCGTTCCCGAAGACGTGCACCGGAGTTTTGGTAATGCCGCGCAGGAGTTCGAGGCGTTTGAGGTTTCGGAAATACTGATCTATCATCGGAAAGAAGGCATTCATCATGATGATAGTCTGGGCGGTGTCCAGCTTCTGGGCCAGGAGGGCATCCAGCAGGAGATAATCGGGCGCCTGGTAGGTTGCCGCGGAGGTGTGCGCGTTCATCACGGACGCTATGAACGGCCAGAACCGTCCGCTTTTTTCTTTCAGCAGTTCGAGCAGGGCCTCCGGATGCTGGATGGAGCCAAAAAATACCACATCAAGGATGCGGTTGTCCCAGTCCGGTTCGTGCGCTTCGAAGAGGGAGCTGGCGTGCGGGATAAAATGCAACGTGCGACCGGGGTACAGGATACGTCCGCAGGTTGTCCATGCCTCGCTCACGCATCCGGCGATGCACCGGTTTTGATTGACGGGTATTTTCTGGACATCGGGCATGAAGTATTCGGCATGGAATACGGGATGGTCCACGAGCCAGGCGAAATGATACTGTCGCACATTCTCCACCGCCCAGGTCCGGCTCATGTTAAATCCGATCGTCAGTGTGTCTTCATCGACAAAACGCATGCTTTCCGACACGCTCATCGAGTCGGCAGGTATCCCCATTTCACGAAAAGCCTTCAGCGCGGACTTCCCCCATATGCAGAAGATGTCATACTGACTTTGTCCGTCCACAATTCTTACCCGTGTAAACATGCCATCTCCTTTGTAGCTGGTTGCTCCTGTTTGCGTGTGTAAATTTCCCTGGCCTTTTCCAGGCAGTTGTTTATGCAGGTCCTGATGGGATAGTGGGCGTCCGCATGGCGCTGCATCGCCAGGGCCGCGATCTGACGTTTGTCCGGTCGGGTTATCCATTCCCGAAGGCGTTCGGCGTATTTGGCAATGTCCTGCCGGGGCAGGGCCCAGTCTGGTCCGACGAGATGGGCCGCGGCGCTCTCCGCATGGATGTTGCTCCAGGGCATAGCCACCACGGGCACGCCGCAGGCCATGGCTTCGATGACGCTCTGGGAGCCGCCGACCGGGAATTCACAGGCGTAGATATCGAGTGTTTTCAGCGCCGCGCCGACCTGTGTTTGGCGCCCCCCGAAACGCAGGCGGTCCTCGACGCCGTACGCGCGGAACACCGGGCGAATGCCGGGGATGTCACCCACGCCAAAGCCCAGGAACCAGACCTGGGGATGCGCCCGCATGACCTCCGCAATGACCTGGCAGTATGCCGGGGTCATGCGGCGCGGCAAATGATTACTCAACGTTCCAATCACCACGGCATCGGGCGGGATGCCCCACACGGCGCGCGACAACGGGGGATGGCGGCGCAGGTCCTCGATATCGACGCCCTTTGCCATTACGATACGTTCGCCGAAGCGGGGTGCCCAGCAGGCGGTCTCACGTTCGATATTCGCGGGATTGTCGTACAGGGTGGCATCCAGCCCCGGAACCATCATGGAGCTGCCGACGTGAATGCTCATTTTGACAGGAACGCGCGCGGCGCGCGCGACCAGCCAGTCGATGGGGGTACTCAGTCCGCCCTGGAAAATGGCGATATCCGTCTGGTCCGCTTCAAGTTGTCGGCACAGATACCGAGCCGCCCTGGTAAACGAAAGATCGCGCGGTGTCAGGCAGACCGGCGCCTGGCGGCGCGCCAGGATGCGTAGCGTTTTTTCTCCCCGTTCCGCACTGCTTCCATTTAGACAGCCGACCGGAAAGTGGGGGTGAAGGCGACCGGTGTGGTTTTCGGAGGAGTAGACACGCAGTGCGTATCGTTCCGGGTCCAGGTAGCGTGCGAAATCCACCACGCGCCGGGTGTAGGCGACGATATCGTCCGCCAGGTTGGGCACGATCATGGCGACCCGGAGGCGGTCCGTCCGCGGCGGGAAATACAATTCATCCGAAACGTGAAATTCCGGAATGTGTTGAGCGATCTCTTCGTACAAGGTAGCCACGGCGACGGACTTTTCGGGGTCACGGGTGATTTCATAGCGGCCCTGCGCGTCCAGGATCATGGCCGCGCCCGCCGCCTCAAGCGCCAGATCGGGAAAGCCCATTCGTACGGCGTCCCCGGCGAAGCGAAGGCAGTGATAGGCCGCCTCCTGGTCCTGGTGAAGGCGGTGCGAGAGCCAGGCGATATTGGCGATGATGGGCAGGGGGGTATATCCGGTGCGGTGGCGGCTGGTACTCAGGAATTGCAGGGCCTGGTCCGGAAAACCGCTTTTGTACAAATCACAGGCGCGAAGCAGGATGCCCAGAATACGCTGCTCCTCATCTCCGGAAAGGAGCAGGGCACGGATGCCACGACTGTCTGGCTGCTCCTGCGCGCCCTCCAGTTGCTGTATGATATCCTCAAGTGAATCAAGCCGTAACACGTCCTGTGCATTCCTGTTCCGGGTTAACTGCTCTTATTGCTGAATCTCGACTCGATGTACTTAATCTCATCCTGCATTTTCTTGTAGGCATTATCCATGATCGAAAAGGACTCCCACAGGCGCTGTTCATAGGATTCCAGCCGTGTTTCCTTGGACAGGATGGTCTCGTCAATGTCTTCCATCTGATCATCCAGGGCCCGGATGCGATTGGCGATTTCGCCGGTCATCGAGGTGCTGAGCTGGTTGGCGTACTTGTAGAAGTCGCTGGCCACACCGTGGGTATATCCTTCCGCGGGATCATAGACCCCGCGGAAGACCTGTTCCACCAGATCAAATTCATTGGCAATCATGTGGTCGAGACGGTCTTCGTCGGTGATGGACAGTCGGTTTTTCTCGCCGGAAGTCCATATGCCAATGGCGGAGAGTGAGTTGCAGACCCCGGATTGTCCGTTGTAGGTATAGGAGGCGTTCACCTGATTGAGGTAGGGATATTTACCTTCCGTCGCTTGTCGGCGCATGTTGGTCTGCATTGAGCGCAAGAGGCTGTCGTTGGCCAGCTCACCAACCCTTTCAAGTTCCGCGCCGGAGGCCTTGTCGCCCGATACGGTAATGCGGCCGTATTCCTCAAGCACCTCAATGGCGATATTGTATTTTTCGATAAAGTCATTGACGGCGGTTTTCACCGCTTCCCGATCATGCTGAATGGTCAATGTGATGGGAACCCCCGCCAGGGTTTCCTCGTGCAGATTGAGCGTCACATTCTGTATCACATCGGTCAGGTTGACATTGGAGGCCCGCGTCACCAGCGCGCCGTTCACGGTGAACTGGGCATCGCGCGCGGTCATGAATTCGTTGGCATAGCCGCCCATACCATCAAGGACATTCAAATCCTGCAGCGGACTGCCGGTGGCATCGGAGATATTGATATTGGTGGCGCCGGTTTCCTGACGGGTGATCACCAGGCGGTTGTCAATAATGGTCGCATGCACCCTGTCCGCGTCGGCCATACTATCGGCGGCTGTGTTGATTTTGCCCACCAGCGAAGCAAGGGTTTCGTTTGCGCCGATCGTAATGGTTTGGCCTTCGATGGTGAATTGGTTCCCGGCGGTCAGGACGCCTGCCGCGACCAGATCGGTTGTGGAGGTCCCGCCCGGGGTCAGGTCGGAGGCCCGGCCTGAGCCGATGGACTGCGCCTGGGCCCGGTTGAGGATTTCGACCAGGTAGGTGGCCTCTTCCGCGGAATCCGAGGCGCTGGCGGTCAGGTAGTCCTCGTTTGAACTCAGTGCGCTCATCTTATCCCAGAGCGCCATACTGCGCAGGGTATCGAGTGAATCAGTCAAATCCGTGATATAGGTGCTGATATCCGCCCAGGCCACCGCGTCATCATTGATCTCCGCGCGCTCCTCCTCGAGCAGCTCAATGGGCTTACGCTCGGCCGTCATGATCTGTTCGATCATCGAGCCGATATCAATGCCTGTTGCCAGGCCGCTTATATGCATAGACGGCATTTTTTGCTCCTGACTGCTGTGATTCCTGTAGAATCTGCCATTTTTTCGCGCCAACGCTCTATTTATTATACCGAACACCTGTTAGCAGGCGTTGTGCCGGGAGGCATGAGGGGGACTTGTCCGTTGTTATTTGCCCACAGATTACACAGATTTGCACAGATTTTTTTTAGAGAGACTGTCGCGGGAAAAGCGCACGGGTAAAAACGGATTTTTTCAGGTTTTGTGCAAAAAAGTGCGTTTCCCTCCCTTTTCACATCCGCGCTTATCCTCGCCCATTCGCCTACGTTCCTCCGGTGTGACAAGTCCGTGGCTTAAAGAAGGGTTTTGCAATTTTATGTTGCACACAGATGTCCGATCGGACATCTGTGTGCAACAAAAAAATTTTCATAATTTTATAAGTTGCAGTGATGGAGTTGGTTATAATTACTTCAAAATTCACAAAAATGATAATTTTGGGGCTGATTTTGGTTGTTGGAGTCCCCAAAAGCGCAAAAATACCAGAAAACAACCATTTTTAGTTACTTTTCGGCGCGACTTGTGAATCTGTGTAATCTGTGAGCCAGGCCTACATATTGGGATGCTGGATACCCCGGCGGAGCATTTGGCGGAGTTTCCGGAGGGAATCATCCTGGATTTGCTTGATGCGCGCGCGGGTAAGTTCGAGCATCTGGCCGGTCTCCTCCAAGGTCCGCCCTTCGAGGAAACGCAGTTGCATGATATAGCGTGAACGTGGGGGCAACCGATCGACCGCGGCCCAAATTTCGGAGCGCTGGGCAAATTGCGAGGCCTCTTCGTTTTCGCTGTCTTCAACAAACTGGTACAGATTGGTGTCGTTCTCGCCGACCACTGCATCCAGGGAGAGCGGCGGGCAGGGAAGGTTTTCCCATTGTCGAATCAGTGGCATGACCTTTTTCACGCGTTCTTCGGGGAGATTCACCAGTTTGGCCAGAATGGCCGTATCCGGCTCGCCGCCATGTTCGATGCGCCATTCATCAATGATGTTCTTGATGGCCGTCATCTCGCGCGTGGGGCGTACGCCGATGCTGCCGGAACGAACATGATCGCGAAAGTAATTGCGCAGCCGGTTCTGAATGGATTTCTGCGCGTAGGCGTAAAAAGGGGTGCCGCGGGTGAAGTCAAATTTGCGCACGGCATTGGAGAGCGCCTTGGAGCCCTCCTGGAGGAAATCCGACAGCCACACCTGGCCGATCCAGAAAAATGGTTTCGCGCAACTGACCACCAGGCGCCGGTTGGCGATAAAAAGCTCTTCCTCGGCGGCCTCCATGCGCGAAATGAGCCTGCGCGCTTCGATCAGCGCCTTGTGAAGCGATTTCGTGTCCTTATAGCGTTTGCGCGCCATTTTTCGGATGTGGTAGGCACACCAGTGAATCTCCTTAAAGAGGTCAATGGTCATCTTTTGTGTGAGGATTTCCACCGTGCCGCGCTCGACCAGAAAACGGGATATCGGCTGCATGCCGGGGCCACGTTTATGATAGACGCGTTCCTGGCGAATGCACGCCGGTTCAAAGGCTACCTTCTTGAAATCAGGAATTTCAATATCCTTGAACGGCAGTCCACTTGCCAGTGCCTGCAATTCCGTTTTGTATTTATCTGCTGTTTTTGTCGTGCCCACGGTTTTCTTTATTCAGACACCTGACGGCTATTTATGTTGTACATTGTTTGCAGAAAATCTCTATTCATTTTTTCCACCTACCCGCCAGCGAAGCCAGGTAGCGTCAGTTCGAGAGTGTGCCTTTCTCCGCGCCGACTGTCAATGTCTTACCCAACTTTGTAAAAAAAAAGGTTTTGGCCTCTTGGTCACGGCAAAACGACACGTGCGCGCGCCATCCACGGTGGTTAAATAGTATCTGCCATCACGCTCCGGAGTGCGTCAAAAGGCTCAGGAACAATATCCAGGACTTCCCTCATGCGCCGACAGGCCCCGGGGATGTAGCGCGCAAACCGGCGCGTGCCGGGGAGGTTGCCCAGCCGTCCATAGGCGCCCAGCGCCTGTAAAAGGCGTTGTATGGCCGCGTAAGGAAACAGCGCGGCTGTTGGCGGGTCGTTCGTGCACTGTATGTAGTAGTCCAGCAGGCTCTTTTGCATGTCAGGCGTCAGCTTGACGTACGGATCGTATAACAAGGAGGCCAGGTCATACGCCGCGGCGCCTTTGCGCATTCCCTGATAATCAATCAGGTACACCTCGTTTTTGTAGCGGTAGAGGTTGCTGGATTGCAGGTCCCGGTGGATCAGCACCGGCGGGGCGTTGGCAAGCAGGCGGGGGAGGATGGATAGTTCCGTCTTGAGTTGTTGCATAAAGGACACGCGCCGGGTGGTTGCAGGCGGCAGGAAATGTGTTGTGAACAGATCGTGTTCCCACGCATACAACGCGGCAGTAAAAGGGGGCATCAGCGGAACGCGCGCTTTCTTGATTGCTGACAGACCTTTGGTGTGCATCAGGATCGCCTGGTCGATCGCCTTTTTATACATCCGCATAACGGCGGATTTCTTTTTGCCCTGTATCCATGTCTCGATGGCGTCGTTTCCCACATCCTCCATGAGCAGGAACTGGTTTTTACGGTCCTCGTGATACAGCGTCGGTACCTGGCATCCGATGCGTTGCAGCACCCGGGTGTGTGCCGCGTAGAATTGATTTTCGAGACGTTCCGTACTGTATCTGATCAGTATGATGTTCTTTTGCGCCTCCCGAATTCGGAAGAACGACCGGGCGGAACCGCGCGCGGGGAGTTGTGCGCAGGTGGCGTGTTCCGGGGAGGACATGTCGGCAACGCGCAGGGCGCGCGTTTCGGCGTCGGTCAGTATCAGGGCGGCGGGCACAAAGATGTCCTCGCAAGGGCCGTGCGCGGATGGATCGTAGAGCGCCTGTCCCGGCTGTTGTTCCCGTCCTGCGCGCTGAATCTCCTCGTGCGCCTTCAGGTAGTCTTGAGGATTTCCGATATCGGCCCAGTAGCTGTCCGGCACGGTGGCGCCCGAGATGCGTCGGCCTTCTTTTTGCGCGCGTTCGTATCCGGTGATAATCGACGAAAACCCCTCTTCCGGTAAAAAGGAGAGGATGGCCGGGGAGAGCAGTTGCAGTCCGCAGAAGGTATAGGTCCCCGCGGAACCGGCGCGTTTGCTGCGGAAACTCTGGATGATGTTGTCGCTCATTTCCACCGTGCGCGGACCTTTTTCGGCATGCAGCCAGAGGGTCGCCAGGGCCTTGCGGGCGTGGTGCAGCCTCAGCAGCGGCGCAGGGTCCAAGTCGGCGGCCACATCCGCGTTGACCATCCAGAAGGCTTCGTCATCCCGCAAAAACCATGCCGCCTTTCGCAGTGCGCCACCCGTACCGAGAATCTCGGGTTCATATGAAAGATCGATATGCAAGGGGCCCGGATAATGACGGGCAAAGGCGAGGACCGCGTCCGGCAGGTGATGCATGTTGATCAGCACATCCATCACGCCCCAACGTTCCAGCATGTCCAGGGTGTGCCGCAGCATGGGTTTGTTCCAGAGCGGGAGCAGGGCCTTGGGACATTGGTACGTCAACGGCCGCATGCGCGTGCCGAACCCCGCGGCCAGGATGACTGCTCGCGTGGGGGCCGAAGTTCCATTTTTACATGTGCTCATGGCATTATTTCCCGGGGGGTTGTTCACGCAAGGGTCAACTCGCCGACAATCTGCGTCAGGACGTCATTGATGGTCACCAGGCCTGTAATGGAGGACTGGGCGTCCGTGACCAGGGCAATCGGTTGGCGGGTCATGCGCATGCGCGGAAGGACTTCGTCGGTGAGGGTGTCCCCGGAAATCAATTGCGGGGGGCGCATAAAATCCTGCGCGGTGGCCTGCGGCGGCGGGTCGTCGCTGATGACGTCCAGCACGTTGACGATGCCGATGATATTAGCCCGGGTTCCGCGGTACACCGGATAGCGCATCAGGTTGTTCTGGCGGGCGATGTTCAGCAGGTCCTCGATCCGGGTGTCATGGGCGACAAGGATCATCTTTTCGTAGGGGGTCATGATCTGGGCCACCGGTTTGCTGTTAAGGGCGAAGACCCCGTGGATCATGCGGTGTTCAGCACTGCTCAGGGCGCCGGTCTGGCTGGCTTCGCGGATCAGGTAGTTAAGATCCTCCCTGGTCACACTGGAGGTCAACTGGTCGGAAGCAAACCGGTGTTCGGGCACGATGATGTGGGAAATCCATGTGATGGAGCGACTTAACGGATAAAAGAGGTAGCCCATGGCTTGCAACAGATAAGCGAAGGGCAGCGCGCGCTTTGCCGGGGCGGAGCGAAACCAGGATTTGGGGAGATACTCGCAGCAGACCAGGATGACGAGGGTAATACCGATTTGTGAAACGGGAATGCCCCAGGCGCCCAGCAGGTGGGTGGCAACATGCGTGGAGGTGACCGACGCAGCCACGGTACACAGGTTCACCCCGGTGAGCGTGGTGCCCAGGAAATGATTGGGATGCTCCAGGAAATGCAGGATAATGCGGGCCTTGGGGTCACGGCGATGCACCAGGTGCCGCAGGCGCAGCCGTTGAACGGAAATGATACCTGTTTCGATGCCGGCAAAGAAGGCGGAGCCCAGCAGGCATACAAAGATAAAGAGGATTTGCGGGAACAAACTCATGCGGGCGCCTCCGTGGGCGGGAGTTTATCCAGCAGAACCAGCAGGATGCGGTGTTTGCGCATGCGCTGAACAGTGACGCGGCAGCCCTGGGCCTCGACGGTCTCGCCGGGTTTGGGCAGGCGCTCGGTTTGGGCGATGACCCACCCGGCAATCCGGTCGACCCCTTCTTCATCCAGGTCGAGTTCGAGTTCATCATTGATATCCTCGAGGTTGACACTCCCGTCAATCAGCCACCGGTTCGTTCCGATCCGCTCAATCTTCAACTGGTGCTCGGCATATTCATTGCTGATCTCGCCGGTGATCTCTTCCAGGATATCGCCCCTGGTAATCAGTCCGGCCGTGCCGCCATATTCATCAACCACGATGGCCGCCCGGTGGTGATGATGCTGGAAATCAGCCAGCAGGCGGTCCAGCGGCGCCGTCTCCGGAATGAAGCGGGGCGGTATCCACGCGTTGGTTATCCGGTGTTCGGGGTCGAGTAAAAAGGTCCGCACGTTCAGAAAGCCGTCTACCTGGTCCGGTTGATCACGATAAAGAACCAGTTGGGGCACGCGCACCTTGCGCACAAAGGAAAGCATGTCGGCAGGCAGGTCGTTGAGGTCGAGTCCCAGGATATCCACACGCGGGGTCATCACATCGCTGGCCTTCATGTCCTCAAGCCGGATGATGGCCTCGAGCATGTCCTGTTCCTCTTCATCCAGGATCCCGTCTTCCCCGCCGAATTGAACGACCGACTCAATTTCATCTTCCGTCAGGTGCGCCGCATACGGCAGGAAATAGCGGTTCAAGCGGCGCGTGATTTGTTCGAGGACCAGGCGCACAGGGGCGGTAAGGATCATGAGCAGCATGGCTGCGTTGGCATAGAGCACGCTCATGCGCACGGGAAACTGCATCGCCAGGCGTTTGGGGGTGACTTCCCCGAAAAGCAAAAGCAGCAAGGTCATCATGAACACCGAGACAAGCTCCGCGTGCGCGGATCGCAGGTGCGTGAGGAACAGATAGCCGGTGATAGAGGCGCAGACATTGACCAGGGTGTTGCCGATCAGGATGGAGGAAAGCAGCCGTGTGGGCGCGGAAAGAATCAGATGCAGCTTTTTCCCCGCAGAGGGGTTGGTGATCTCAAGACGGCGCAGGTCAAGCGGGTCAAGTGAAAAGAAGGCCACCTCGGCGCTTGAAAAAAACGCCGAAAGCATCAGTAAAAGCACGATCACTGCACCATATACAAGAATCACGACCATGGGACATACTCTGATACAGTCCCGGTTTTTTTGAAAGGTATTTTTGTCTGAATGTTGGGGGTACGCGATGTGAGGCTGCTCCCGATCCAACCCTTGAGGCCCACAGATTACACAGATTATCACAGATTTTAAGAAACGAATGTATGAGGGGGGGCAGACCCAGGATGGGCGCATGCGCCTCAGGGCCTGCTTTGATGTTGACCCTGGGCTTGTTGCATGTCACAATGTCGCGGTATTGGAATGCGAATGGGTATGCAGGATATATAAAACAAATGCCTGGGCATGGTCAGATGGGCGCGCCGGGTCAATCAGGCAAGGAAAACGGGGTGTATGATGAAAAAAATGGTGTTGATGAGCGGTGTCACGGGCTTGCTGGTCGTATCCACCGCCTTGGTTCATGCCGCAAGTTTGACGGAAATGCGGGTGATTGACTGTGATATATCGCGGGGCGTCAGCATGTATACGGACAGTACGTTCGCTTATGTGACAGATGCCGGGGCTCGAAAACTGCGTATCTGCCGTTTCTCGGATTTAGACGCCAACGAGATTGAAGTCGGCAATGTGTCCATTTCCGGCATACCCGTGGACGTTATTACACGCAATTACCAGGGGGGGACGATTTATGCCTTTGTGTTGAATTCCACCGGGGTCGTCCATGCGGTCAATGTGACCGATCCGGCTCACCCGGTGGTCGAGGCAAGTATCAAGTTGCCGAATGTGAACATTGCCCTCAAAATCGAGCCGTGTGGATATTCCCAAAAGGCCTGTGTGGCCTGCTGGCACGATGGGATACGACTGCTTGACGTGGCCGATCCGCTTCATATGAAAGTCATGGGCGCCTATGAAAATGGATACTACTTTACCGACGTGGCCGTATTGGACCGGTATGTCTATGCCGGAGCGGGGTTGGAAGGGTTCCTGGTGCTGGACATCAATGATCCGTCCAATATTGTTGTGCGCGCGGCGCGGACGGCGCTCCATTATGTGAACGCCGTGGCTGTATGTCCCCCGCACCTGTGGCAGAAAGCGCCTTATGTCGCCGTGGGCGACGGCACGGCGGGGGTGCGTTTGTATACGCTGGCTCCTGACAATCCCATGTATCTGGGCACATTCGCCGTCTCGGGTATGGTTATGGACGTGGCAATGCAGGCCGATTGCATGGTGGTTGCGGATGACCTCGGTGTGCGGTCTGTTTCCATCAGTGATCCGTTTGCGCCGCGACTGCTGGCCACCTTCACGGCGGCGGTGAGCCGCGTCACGGTTGCCGGACGCCTGATCTGCGCCACTGGATCGGACATTCATTTTGTGCGGATGAAAACCACGCCGTGGGATGTTGAAGGCGACGGACGGGCAAACATTGCCGTTTGTGACCTGGCGCGGGAGCTGGCCTATATCCGCAATGCGGATGGTACGCTTTTTGAGGATGCGCCTTATGCCCTGTTGGGGTCGGGGGGGTGGCCGCAGAGTGTGGATAATCGGGGCCTGGGGCACATCGACTTGCAGGCGAATTATACCGGTGATGGCGGGTGGTGGTGGCCCACGTACGGCGCGGCCACCTATACCTCATGGGGGTGGGGCGGCACGCTGCCCGTGGCGGGCGATTACGACTATGACCGTTTCCGGGACGTGGCGGTGTATTATCCGGAGACGGGCGATTGGTACATTCATCTTTCATCGAGCAACACACTTGCCGGCGGCTGCGGGCTGCCGTGGGGGTCGCCCGCCGAGACGCCCGTGCCGGGCGACTACACCGGGGATGGCATCAACGATATTGTCACCTACAACCCCGGCACCGGAAACTGGAACCTCTGGTTTTTTGATCCGCACTTCCGGCCTTCGGTGATTATTCCCACGATGCAGATCAATTGGGGTTGGAGCGATGCGGTCCCTGTGCCCGCCGACTACGACGGGGACCAGAAAACAGATATCGCCGTATATCATCCCGCCACCGGCAACTGGTATATCCGTTATTCCACTGGCGGCACGGGCGTGATGAACTGGGGCTGGTCGGAGGCGCTTCCCGTGCCCGCGGACTATGATGGCGATGGACGCGACGACGTGGCCGTGTTCCACCCCGCGCCGGGGATGTGGTACCTGAACTACTCCGGCGGCGGCGGCGCGGAAATCCAGTGGGGGTGGACCGGCGCCCGACCGCTGTTTGAACAATACTGGATCAACCGGGCATGCGGGTTGCTGCCCTGAGAAAGGTAGAATAGAGGAGGCAGGCATGAAGGATACTGCGTTTGGAAATGACCCTCCCCGTCCCTGTTCATAATCGCACTCTCTCCATCGCCAAACTATGCGGAGCAACGCCTCCGGCGGGATCGGCGAGTTAAAGAGCGCGATAGGATCGGCGAAGGACACGCCTTGGCCATATGTTGTTCAGAGGCTTCAGCCTGCCGCGCACGGCGAGCAAAAGCCTGAACAACAAACCTTTTCCAGCGTTGGGATTATGCGTGATGCCTATGTAATCTTTGTTGCTGTGGGCTATATTTCATCAAAGTTCATCCAACGACAGTAAAAACGACCAGGCCGGAACAACATGAACGGTGCCGCATTCAACATGAATCTGTTCTGATTCATGTCGTGTCACCACGACACTCTCCCGCACTCCCAATTCAGTCATCGCATCCTCAAGCGCCGCGATCTCCCGTTTACGAGTTTTCGGGTCTGCCAGTGATTCACACACCTGTACAAGCATTCGCTTTCCCCTCTCCTGTTGCGCGATAAAATCCACTTCCCGACCTGCCTTGGTCTTATAATAGAATATGTTTTTTGTAACCCGCCGCAACGCCGTAAAAACAAGATTTTCCAGCAGATGTCCCGCGTTAACCAGGATGCCCGAGCTGATGGAGGAAATCATGGAATGATCTATGCAATAAACTTTCTTGGGGTTTGTATTACTTCGGGCCACAGAAGCATCAAATACTCGCACAGTGAAAAATATAAATGCGTCCTCAAACCAGCTTAAATAATCAGATACTGCCGACTTCGGGGCATGATAACTCAACGATTTCAGGAATCCTGTGAGGCGGTTTACCGTATAAAGCGATGCAATGTTGTCTGTCAGCCAGTGCGCCAAATCCATAACCGCTCGAGGATGTGAAATATCGTAACGTTCAATCAGATCACGAAACAGCATGGCATTGAAATATTCTTGATGCAGCCTGATTCTTAACAGTTTCTCGACACCGGCCACTTCAGGAAAACCGCCGGATTCCAAGAATTCATCGAACAACTTACTCACAACCAGACGCTGTTTTGTAGAAAACGGCTGCACACTGTTGACACCTTTGAAATCAAGAAATTCGCGAAATGAAAACGGGAACAACTCCCACGAAACCGCCCGCCCTCTCATTTGGGTTGCCAGTTCCCGTGAAAGCATGTGCGCGGAAGAGCCCGTAATGAACATCTCGCAGTTTTCTGTTCGCATCAAACGTTCGACAAACGCCTCCCAACCGGAAAAAACCTGGATTTCATCAAAAAAACAATAAATCTTCTCCGTGTTCTTCTTTTCCGGATACAATAGAAAGTAGGCCTCTGAAATCAAGCCTAACCGATCGTGCTGCAGACCATGTAATCGATCATCAAAGAAATTAATATACAACAGGTTTTCCCTTGGGACACCCTCATCCAGCAAACGGAGCATATGTTGAAACATATAGGTAGATTTACCGCATCGCCGCACTCCGATGCAGACCGTAGCCTTCCCTCGTACAGACTTGACACGCATCCGTCTGGCGATCCCCGGATCAAGGGTCATCTCCTGATAATCCAGAATTATTTCTTGTAACCTCTCAAGCATTTCGTTCACTCCGGCGATCAAGCGCCATAATCCAAAACTGGAAACTGGACATATTTATTACCGAATTATGTAATATCCGGCAATATATATTTCCAGTTATTTGTTGGGCCTCAATGGCTGTGTGTTGCATCTCCCCGGATTTATCCGGTTTGTCTTGAAACGGCGGCGAGGGCGTTGCGCAATTGGTCGAGGACGATGGGCTTGGCCAGGAAGTCGTTCATGCCGACATCCAGGCATTGCTGCTTGTCGCTGGCAAACGCGTGGGCGGTGATCCCGATAATGTGGATGTCTTTTTTTCCGTCGCTGAGCGCGCGGATGGCGGCGGTGGCCTGAAGTCCGTCCATCCCGGGCATTTGCACATCCATCAGGACCACGTCGTAATCGTTCCGCTTTACGGCTTCCAGGGCCTCTTCGCCGTTCTCGGCGATATCCGCCTGACAGCCCAGCATGTGGAGTTGTTTTTTTGCCACCATCTGATTGATCGGACTGTCTTCCGCCAGCAGTATCCGCAGTGATTGAAATGCGGGTGTTGTGGTGTCCTGTACCACCAGCTCATCAGCGCGCGGCAGGGCTGTTTTGCTCTCACGTACACGAATTGTGAAGAAAAAGGTTGATCCGGCGCCTTCCCAGCTCTCGCACCAAATCTGTCCGTCCATGGCGTGACAAAGGCGTTGGCTGATGGTCAGGCCCAGCCCCGTGCCGCCAAAGTTGCGCGTTCGTGAGTTGTCGGCCTGGTGAAAGGGCATGAAGATGGTTTCCAGGTGGTCTGGACTGATGCCGACGCCGGTGTCCTTGACGGCGAAGAGCAGTTCGTGCAGTTCACCCTCGATACATCGGGAGGTGACCGAGATTTCAATGAAGCCCTGAGGGGTAAATTTAATAGCGTTGGAGAGCAGGTTGACCATGATCTGGCGCAGGCGGACTTGGTCGACCATGATGATCTTCGGCGTGTGTTCCTCCAGGTGCAGGTTGAGCTTCAGGCCTTTGGCGGTGGCCTGGTGATTGAGCATGTCGATGGCGGAAAAGATACAGGCGCGAAGCCGGACGGGTTCCGGGTGCAGTTCAATTTTGCCGGATTCAATCTGGGCAATATCCAGGATATCGGAGATAATGGCGAGGAGCGTTTCGCTGCTGGATTTAATGACATTCAGATATTCGCGTTGTTCGATGTCCATCGGTGTTTTCAGGGTCAATTCACTCATGCCGATAATGGCATTCAGGGGCGTGCGTATTTCATGGCTCATGTTCGCCAGAAAATCGCTCTTGGCCTGGCCGGCTTCGTCCGCTTTTTTCAGGGCCATGCGTAATTGCTGATTGGCGGCCGCATTTTCTTCATTGATCTTGATCAGGGCTTCCGTGGCTGTGGCGGCTTCTTTCGCGGCCCCGAAGAGAGCGGCGGTGGCCTTGAGCGCGTCAATCTCGACCTGGCTCCAGGCGCGGGCGGTCCGGCAGTCATCCAGGCCCATAAATCCCCGCCATTGTTTTTTCGCATAAATCGGAACGACAATAATAGAAAGGATATCCTGCATGGCCAGGATTTTCTGCTCGGCGTCCGGCAGTTCCTCAACAAGGCCGCTGATAATGCGCCCCTGTTCCATTTCCTGGCGCCAGCGCGCAAACCCCATGTCATTGTAGTCGACGTTTTGGAGTTCAGGATTGCCGATTTGGGGGATGATCCCGCTGGCGGTCCACTCATAGCGCAACGAGCATAGAATGGTTTTGTCCTCACGCATGTTGTTTTCAAAAATATAAACACGACTGGTCTGGGTGGCCTCGCCTAACTTCGAAAGGACAGTTTGGATTTCAGCTTGCCACTGGGTATTGAACAGGAATTGTTCCGCCGCAAAGGACATGGCGCGCCGGATGGCCTCGCCGCGCTTCTTGCGCGCTTCCGCCTCTTCCTCATGGGTCACATCCCTGGCCAGGCCCAGATATCCTGTCAGGTTGCCCTGGGGGTCCCGTTTCGGCGTGATGGTGAGGTTGACTGTGATCCGGGCGCGGTCCTTTCGGACATAGGTCCATTTATGTGTAAAGGCGCTTTGTTTTTCGAGCATGGCAAGCAGGCTCATGATCGCCGGCCCGGTAAAGCCTGTTTGGTCCGCGAAATCGTGGAGTTCGCTTTGTGTATGAAAGCGTTCCGGGGTCGCTTGGCCTACGACTTCTTCGGCCGTATAGCCCAGCATGTTTTCTGCTCCCTTGTTGAAAACGGTGATGACCAGGTCGATATCCGTGGCAATGATCGCTATATCCGTGGCGGCGTCCATGACATCCTGCAGCTGTTGATGAACATCATCGAGCACCTGCATGTCCCGAACATGGAGTCCCTGGTGAAACCCGGTGAAAAGCGAAACCATGATAAAACTCAGCAGGGCGATCAGGCAGGTGGCAGGAGGGTAGGGAAGCGCGATGAGTTCAAACTCACTTAACAGGATTGCGGCGCCGAACAAGACGAGGAACAACAATAAAAAGATGGCGCCGACTTTGCGCCCGACCAGTACCATGGTCACCATGGGGAGATAGAAAATCCAGAAAAGGCCCCCATGATTAACCCCGCCGGTAAAAACGAGCAGCAGCACCAGAATATTGCTGGCAGCGGTGAAGATAAGGGAAGGGAGTTGAAGTCGGTCTGTTTTGTGAACATATACCAGTGTTCCGATACATATACCCGCGGCCAGCAGCTCGAAGATGGCCATGGTGGCCTGGCCCTGAATGTAATTGATGGCGGAGAACACAATGAGTACGGCCAGGCCGATCGCGCTGGTACGCCAAAGCAGGCGCCGCCGTGAAGTATATTGTATCCGGTCTGCCATACGTTCGCTGCCCGGCATCTGCCCGTATAGGTTATTCCCGCGTTTTCGCATCAATTGCATCGTCCTGTATTGTCAAAACTTCTTGATGAAATTCTTGCATACGCGTCGTGATAGTGCAAGGCGCTATTTCATTATGTACGAAAATCACAGAGGAACTTTCCGGTGATTTTTAACCATCTTTGGGTTGTATTTCCGTCAGGGTTCCGGCAGGATGCGCGGAAATACATAGACAAAGGGTGCGCCGATGGACATGCACAGTGAGATACAGGACCGGACCATAATCATGCGCTTGAAGGGGCGCCTGGATACCGTAGGCGCGGCCGCCGCGCAGGCGTGTTTTGACAAGTATCATACGGAGGATTACGCTTCCGTGGTTTTTGACCTGACCCACGTTGAATTCATCGCCAGCGCGGGCATTCGCGTGCTCCTTATCGCGGCCAAAGAGGCGGAAAGCCGCGGGGGGAAACTGGCGCTTGCCGGGGTGGGCGGCTACTGCCTGGATGTCTTGTCCATGAGCGGGATGGTCCACATGCTGCCGCGCTATGCCTCCCTCGATGAAGCCTTGGCGGCCTGTCGCCAATAATACCAGGTTTTATCCAATGTTGCCCATTTTGAATCAAAAACGGCTTTTTCTCTTCTTCTCCGCGTCTCCGCGCCTCTGCGTTCATATTTTTTAACGCAGAGACGCGGAGACGCGGAGTTGGGCGCTGGGAATGCGAGGCTCCGCACTCGCGCGTATAAAGTTGCCCTAAGTAGTCGTCGCTGATTCTGATCGCGCTCGTTTTCTCGCCCATCTCCGCAGAGCAGCCTCCGGCGGGATCGGCGAGTAAAAGAGTGCCTCCGGCGGAGGCAACGATTCATAGTATCCATCCAATGGCGAACAGCAGGCTGCCGAATGCCAACAGTTGCGCGGTATCCGCCAAAAGCCGGTTGAGGGCCGGGCCGGTGTTTTGTCGGATGTCGCGCATATTGCGGATCACCTTCGGGAAAAGAACAAGCATGAGGAGCATTCCGTACCGAGAGTGTGTCAAAAAGCAATAGGCGGCGGGGATAAAGAAGGCGGCGGACAGGCTCAGCATGTATTCCATGCGTGCGAACCGGGGCCCGAAGCGTACGGCCAGTGTGTGTTTGCCGACACGTCGGTCGCCCTCCATATCGCGGTAATTGTTGACCGCCAGGATGGCGACGGA
>RZZM01000761.1 GCA_009929845.1 Spartobacteria bacterium | reverse complement strand
ATATCATGAATGAAGTTGTGCAAGCACATGAGGAAACCAAGGCGAAAAAGGCTTTATTGAACGACTCTTTGCCGCCGTTTGTCTGGGGCGGTGTGGGACTGCTGATGTTGATCGGGCTCTTCGCGGTGGGGCGGCACGATTTCATTCTGTTCCATTGCATGGCCGAGTTATTTTCAATTGCGGTGGCCTGGGCGGTCTTCCTGCTTGTCTGGAATGCCCGGGCGTTCATCAAAAATGACGCGCTGCTCTTCCTGGGCGTTGCCTATCTGTTTATTGGTTTTGTGGACCTGCTTCACACGCTAGCCTACAAGGGGATGAATGTTTTCGATCCGCACTGGGGGGCCAATCTGCCCACGCAACTCTGGATAGCGGCCCGGTTCATGGAGGGCGCGGCCTTGTTCGCCGTCGCTGTTCTTCTGGGGCGGCGTGTGAAACTGACGCTGTCCCTGGTGATCTGGTTTGCGGTGACAACCCTTATGTTGCTTGTAATTTTTTACTGGCGCGTCTTCCCGGTCTGTTATATGGAGCGGACCGGTCTTACTGCATTTAAAATGACCAGCGAGTATATGATTTGCCTGCTGTTGCTGTCGGCCCTGGCGGTGCTCTACAAAAAACGTGATTTGCTCGATGCCGTCGTTTACCGTCTGCTGGCCCTCTCCATGCTCCTTGCCATCGCCTCCGAACTGGCGTTCACGCTCTACATGGATGTGTACGGATATGCTAATATGGTCGGACACTTGTTGAAAGTCATTTCGTACATGCTCATCTATCTGGCCCTGATACATATAGGCCTGAAAAGGCCTTTTGCCCTGCTGGCCGCCGATCTGGAACGGGAAAAGCGTGAGCTGAGGAAGAGCGAAAGCCTCCTGCAGAAGATTTTCGACACCCTGCCCATCGGATTGTGGTTCGCGGACAAAACCGGTAAACTCTTGCGCGGAAATCCCGCGGGGGTAAAAATCTGGGGCGCAGAGCCCCTTGTGGACCCCTCTGAATATGGCGTTTTTAAAGCGCTGCGAATCCCCTCCGGAGAAGAAATCACTTCCGATAATTGGGCGCTGGCCCGTACTATCCGGGATAAGACCACCATTGTTGATGAA
>RZZM01000760.1 GCA_009929845.1 Spartobacteria bacterium | reverse complement strand
GACGCCAATGCCTATGTTCAGGTGCGATACTGCAGAAATACACATGCCGGTGTGTTATCGGAAAATGAAACCTGGATGGGCTCTTTCCTGCATCTTGTTACCAACACCGTGACGGTGCCCAGCGGGATTACCCTGACGATTGAGCCGGGCGCGGTCGTGAAATTCCTGAATTATGACAATATGCTGATTCAGAATGGTGGACGCCTGCTGGTTGACGCGCATCCCGCCACGCCGGTGTATTTCACCTCGTTCAAGGATGATTCCGTCGGGGGGGACGCCAACAATGATGGCGATGCCACCACGCCCGCCGCGGGTGACTGGCGCTGGATTCAACTCGATAACGGTCGCGCTGATTTGAATCACGCCATATTCAAGTATGGCGGCGGCACATACAATGGGAGCTGGGACGGCACCGCCGTGCTGCGCGCCAGCGGGGGCAATGCGCGGTTGAATGCGTCGAATTGCATCATCCGGGACGCCTTTTTTGACGGGATCGAGGTGTGGGACGGCGCCGGGCTTGTAGTCAACTGCGTGCTGGATGGTATTGATCGCGCGGTTTGTGCGCAGCCAAATGGACAATTGACCGTGCGCAACTGTACGATTCATAACAACCGGATAGGGATTCTCGTTCATGGCGGCACAATGGATGTCGCCAACTCCCTGATTACTGACAGTCTTGAAAACGGGGTCCAATACGATATGGGCGCCCTGGCCTCCTTCCGCTATAACAATGTCTACAACAGTGGGTCGTCAAATTATGTCGGGCTTGCTGATCTGACCAGTACGGACGGGAACGTATCCGCCGATCCGTTGTACAGGGATGCCGCGGCCTATGACTACCGGCTCTCCGCGCACAGTCCGGCCATTGATGCCGCGGACACCCCGCTGGCGCCCACCAATGATTTCATCGGCGCGCCACGTGTGACGGATCCGACCGCGCCGCATCCCGGTATCCCCGGGCCCGGGGGTGAATATGCCGATATGGGTGCCTACGAATACACAGAGACGGCCCCTTCCGGCATTGATTTGATTGTCACGCAAGTTGCCGGGCCCACATCGGTGTTGGCCGGCGCGCTGGTGGAGGTACACTGGACGGTGCAA
>RZZM01000759.1 GCA_009929845.1 Spartobacteria bacterium | reverse complement strand
GTTTACCCGCCCGACACCCTTACAAAGCTCATGTCCCACGACGTGGATGTATGCGGGGTCCGGGTCCACAGCCGGTGGCCGCCGTATGCGCCGGTGTTTTACCGGGGATCTTTGGGCAAGTATGAGTTTATTTCTGATGAAGAGATGTATTCCGGGGATCTGGTGGAGATTGACGCCACCGGCACCGGGTGTATCCTGATCAACATGGATGTGTGCGACGTGCTTGACCCGCCATGGTTTAAATTCACGACGGTCAGGGATCGGCCGGTGGGAGAAGATATTTATTTTTGCAGCAAGGTCCGGGAAGCCGGGCTTAAAATCGCAGTGGATACCAGCATTGAGGTAGGTCATCTGGCAACAGTTGAAATCAACCGGGTGTTCCACGCAGCATATCAGAAAATAGCCAACCATAACAGAAAGGATAGAAACAATGGCTAACGCATGGGTAGGAAAAGATGGAAAGGTTTCCTTGGGTGCCAGCAAAGTTGTCGGCATGGGAACTTGGTCAATCAACCTGGGGTCAATCGATGAGTTTGATGCCTCAGAATTCGGTGACGATTGGGAAAAAATCGTGTTCGGCATGAGGCGAGGCGGGACGATCAGCTTCAACGGGCATTTTTACCCGGACGACGTGACCGGCCAGAACGCGGCCATGAGGGCGTTTGTGAACAACACCGACCTGACAGACATCCGGTTCTATTGGAATTCAACGCAGTATTGGCGACCGAACCGGACCGCCGGGTATTTCAACACCCAGCTGACCACCGGTGCAAACACCCCGGTTTCAACGGTTCGGATCACATCGTGCGACATCAACGCCGACAGATCAGGCATTGCGTCCGTTAACTTTTCGGCCAAATGCTCCGGTTCGATGGCGCACAATTAACCCCTTGGCCGGGTTGCCATGGCATCTGTCGGTGACTGCTCCCCACTGACCCCGGCCATTAATTTTCCCTGGGAGCGGGAGTGTAAATTATGAGCACTAAATTGAGCATGACAAATCCAAACCCCGGCATCTGGTTTCGGTTTGATGAAGAAGATCCCGAGTCTGGTGAGATTTCCCTCAGGCCTTTGAACGCGGCGAAGCGGGAAGAAATCAGAAA
>RZZM01000037.1 GCA_009929845.1 Spartobacteria bacterium | reverse complement strand
CTCGGTAAGTTTGGGCGGGCGTGTGGTCGCATCTGTGGCATCCGGAGGGTCTTGTGAGCGAATGACTACGACTTTTTGGCGATCTGTCATCCTTGAGCATCGGCCAATGCGGGCGGTTTAGCGTATATTTTTTGAGTAGGAGGCGCAGGCAGAGCATAAAGCATAAAAACACGCATTTTATTATTGTCACTCCATAAATTTATTCAGATCGGGGAACGATGGGCACACCTCTCCTACTGTGCCATTATTTTGATGGTTGATAGCGAATTTTGCGGTCAAAAATGGCTAGGCTGGGGCCATTTCGGCCTCTTTGGGCTTTCATAAATGCCGTCTGGGCGCTCCGACACCTCGGCAAATCCTGTACGTCAGACTCTCTCACCTCATAAACAGCCTCCTTCCCCGGCGGACCATGACGAGGCACATACACCGACAATCAGCGTCGTACAACCTCTTCATTCGTCCATTCCTTTACGGAATCAGGACGCGTACGAACGACTATATGCATATGGTTGCTCATCACACAATATGCAAATAAATCCACCCCACACAAAAAGGCGCGCCGCACACAACGTACCGGGCAGACCTGTCCTGCGAAGCTCACAGCGAAGAAGGATGATATACACTACGTTCACCATCATATACCAACTTACTACGTGCTGTTGTCATCTCATATCTCCTATATTTATTGCACGACCCAGTTTCCGATAGAAAAGAATGAATTGCTGCAGTTTTATGTGCGTGTCCTTTTGTTTGACGAGTCCACCGAAAACGGCGGCCAATATTACCAGCAGGTGTTTACTGAAAGCTATGCTCTTCTGACTTCCAGGTTTACAAACCAGAGCATCTCGCCCCAGAAACCCAGCAGGCCGAACAGGACTGCGGTGAACAGCCAGATTGCCGCTGCTGCCGCGACAAAGATATTGTTTACATCATTCACCTTTCATTTTACTGCGTTATTACAGTTCAATTCGTCTTAAACGCAACGCATTCGACACCACCGACACCGAGCTGAAACTCATGGCGGCTCCGGCTATGATGGGACTCAACAGAATGCCGAAAAAGGGATAAAGTACGCCGGCGGCGATGGGTACGCCCAGCGAATTGTAGATGAAGGCGAAAAAGAGGTTTTGGCGTATGTTGCGCATCACCCTGCGACTCAATTCGAGGGCCTTGAGAATGCCGTTCAGGTCGCCTTTCACCAGGGTGACGCCAGCGCTCTCGACCGCTACATCGGTTCCCGTACCCATCGCGATGCCCACATGGGCCGCCGCCAGGGCGGGGGCATCATTTATGCCGTCCCCGGCCATCGCGACAGTCGCGCCTTGCGAGCGCAGCTCCTCGACTTTCTCATTCTTATCCTTCGGCATCACCCCGGCATACACATCGTCGATTCCCAGCTCTTCCGCGACGGATCGAGCCGTCTTCTCGTTGTCGCCGGTCACCATAATCACCCGCAGACCCATCTCATGGAGCCTCTCTATGGCGTGGGACGTACTCTCCTTGATCGGATCTGAGAGCGCGAGCACGCCGATCGGCTCGCCATCGGCAGCCACATAGACGACGGTGTCGCCTTTCTCTTGAAAGCCCTCAGCCTGCTCGTCCAGACTGGCCAGATTTTTGATGCCGCGTTCTTCGAGGTAGCCTCGTTTGCCTATCAGAACCTTCTGCCCATCGACCGTCCCTTCCACTCCGCCGCCAGTGCTCGAATTGAAGTCGTTGACCTCTTGCGGTTCGACCTCCCAGTCGGATGCGCTGTCCACAATCGCGCGGCCAAGGGGATGCTCGCTGTTACGCTCCACCGATGCGGCCAGGCGGACAACGTCGTTTTCAGATGTTCCCTTCACGGCGGTGCAGCCTGTTACGCGCGGTTTGCCCTCCGTCAGCGTTCCGGTCTTGTCGACGATCACCGTATCGATATTTTCCAGGACCTCCAGCGCCTCCGCATTTTTTACCAGTACGCCCTCCTGCGCGCCGCGACCGACCCCGACCATGATTGACATCGGAGTCGCTAAGCCCAGGGCGCAGGGACAGGCCACGATCAGAACGGCCACCGCATTGACCAGCGCGTAGGCCAGACGCGGCGGCGGACCGATTAGCGCCCATACGATAAAGGTGATGATGGCGACCGCAATTACGGCGGGAACAAACCAGGAGGCGACCCGATCGGCCACGCCTTGTATAGGGGCGCGGCTGCGCTGGGCCTCCGAGACCATCTTCACGATCTGCGACAGGACGGTGTCGCCGCCAACTTTGTCGGCGCGCATCAGAAAGGAGCCTGACTGGTTGAGGGTTCCGCCCGTGACTGAATCGCCCTCCGACTTGTCCACGGCACCAGGCTCGCCGGTGATCATCGATTCATCAATTGAGCTGTCGCCCTCCAGAATCTCGCCATCCACCGGCACCTTCTCGCCCGGGCGGACGCGCAGCCTGTCTCCCTCTTCGACCTCTTCTGTAGAAATATCTTCCTCATCACCATCGCTCACACGATGAGCGGCGCCGGGGGCCAGCTCCATCAACTCGCGGATGGCGCTTCCGGTTCGCTTGCGGGCGCGCAATTCGAGCATCTGCCCCAGCAGAACCAGCACGGTGATCATAGCGGCGGCCTCGAAATAGATAGCCACTTCGCCGTTGTGCCTGAATTCGGGCGGAAATATGTTCGGCATCAGAACCGCCACAACGCTGTAGAGATAGGCCGTGCCGGTGCCGATTCCAATCAGCGTAAACATGTTCAGATTCCAGGTCACGATCGACCGCCAGGCACGCTTGAAGAAGATCGCACCGCCCCAGAGAACGACCGGTGTGGAGAGGACGAGTTGAATCCATTTTGAGACCGTCTGGGGCACCCACTCTTTAACCGGAAGCCCCGGGATCATGCCGCCCATGGCCAGAACAATGACCGGCAAACCCAGTGCCAGGCTTACATAGAATCGGCGCGTCATCATCCGCAGTTCCGAATCATCTTCCTCGGGCTGTGCATCCCTGGGTTCGAGGTCCATTCCGCATTTGGGACAGTCTCCCGGCCCCTTCTGCTCCACCTCAGGATGCATCGGGCAGGTGTAGATCGCGTCTTTAGAGGCTCGCTGTTTATTTTCGTCCCCCTTCCCGGCGCCATGCAGAAACTTCTCTTTGCATTTTTCTGAGCAGAAGTAGTAGGTCTCGCCGTCCCGTTTCACCTTCATGTCGGTCGATTCGTCTACCTCCATCCCGCATATCGGATCCTTGGCCATTGTTTCGTTCTCCTGATTTTAGGTCTTGATTGCTGCCGTATGGTAGCCATAAAGCCAGCAGCTCTCCATCGGGGAATAGCGCATAATTTGCTTCGATAACCTTTATACGCTTTTGAAAAAGATATCCTCTCACTGGTCGGCGGAAAAGGTGTGTGATGTGCTGAAGAACGAAGTGGACCTGAAGATTCAACCCGATGAAAACCAGACGCCCTACAAGGTCAGCTACTATCTTCACCGGGCTTCACCGGAACGGCTCCATGAACTGGAGGCTAGATTGAGACAGGCCGGTATCCGTTGCAATCACATCTACAGCTCGCAATGCGATCTCGATTTCCTTCCGCCCGGGGTCAACAAGGGCGCCGCCGCAGCCTTTCTCCTTGATTTCCTGAATCGACCCCGCGAAACGGTGCTCGCGGCGGGTAACTCCGGAAATGATGTCACTCTCTTTGAAAAAAATTTCGCGGGAATCATCGTTGCCAATGCCCATGAATGTCTGAAGAAATACAAGGACGACCGCCGCGTTTATCTGGCGAATGATCCATATGCGGACGGAGTCCGGGAAGGGATCGAATACTGGACGGAAAGGCTTTCCGCACAAGTGCATTGAATGGGTCAAACGAGGAGCTTCAAAGCACAGTCTATTGGACGCTCCGATAAAGAACCTCCAAACACTAACCGCTCGCTGTTCCTACACTATATCGTCTGCCTTGGCCGCAAAGATGAAGTCACTCTCGGTCAGGCCGTTGATCTTATGAGTCCAGATATTCAACTCGACTTCTCCCCACGTCAGGTAGATGTCGGGATGATGCCCCTGTTCCTCCGCCACGGTTCCGACACGATTCGTGAAATCCAGAGCCTCTTGGAAATTATTGAATGTGTATGCCTTTTTCAGGTGGTGGCCGTCGACGACTTCCCAGCCACTTTCCAACTGTTCTTTCATGTTCTTCAGCGTGTCGCCTTTCAGCGGCTCCTCGTCGCCCTGACATGGTTTGCACTTCTTGTCAGCCAGTTGTGAACTCATAGTCTGCACTCCTTTCTTTGTCCCTTCCATCAGGCATCCCCTGATGCGGCTGCGCACCGAGACGGCTACCTGAATGTATAGCGGTTCTTTGCTGTAGGCCTTTCTTCATACAAGCATTAGAACTCATATGGATGCGCTTAAACAATCAGTTTTGTCCCTAGAGCAGACTGCGAAAAGCCTTATACGTTCACCAATACTATAAGAAAATTGGAACCAAGGTATCAGGGGCGGGCTGATTACCTTCTCGCAGTGTATCTGTTTTACTGGAGTTGTTCTAAATAGTAATAGATATAAGGAGAACGTAATCATGTTGTTAAAGTTTGCATTGGCATTTCTCATAGTAGCCCTGATTGCGGCCCTATTCGGTTTCACGAATATCGCCGCAGCGGCTGTTGGTATCGCTAAGACGCTATTCTTCATCTTTATGGCTCTGTTCATCCTCCTGCTGTTGGCGGGACTACTCTTCAAGGTGTAGGTGGAAAGATCAATCAGGACCGATCGGAGATGATCGCCCAGGGAGATCGTATCCGCATCACGGTGGTGGACGACAGCCCTGAGCAGACCCTTCAGGAAACATTAGTCGGTGTCCTACTAGAACTGGTGATCTTCCTATTTGTTTTTCAGGGATAGCCGATTCCATACGGCTCAACAGATAGGCTATTGTGGTGAAGGGGAGCCCTGGCAGGGGAGTCGGGCCTGTATGTCTCGTTCGAGGAGCAGGCCGAGAACCTACGGGCGAATGCCGTCGCCATGGGGATGGACATTGCGGCCGCGGAGGCTGGCGGTAAACTGAAGTGCATTTACGCCGATGTCCCCCATGATGCCGTCAAGGCTGACGAATTCGACATTCTCGGGCTTCTAGCCGTCTTAGAGGGCCATGCGCGCGCCTTGAACACCGGACGGATCGTCCTGGATGCGATCGACGTGCTGATGCGATTGTTCGGAAATCCGGAGCGCGAACGCGAAATCCTATAACTCATCGCCGAGGGCCGGAATACGAAGGAGATCGGTTGCGATCTCGAAATCAGCGCCAAGACGGCAGCGCCTCATCGAACCGTAGGCTCGCATGATGGGAGGCCGCCGCCAGACTTTTTCTCACGCGATCGCGAATTTTGCCCATTGCGCTGATTACTGACTTGATTTAGTCTTGTGGGTATACAAGAGAGACCAGAACTGACCTGAAGGGCGAGAATGGCAGATGAAGGTTAGAGGACTTTAAGCATGAAAGAAACAGTCGATTCAAAGCGCTGTTCCGGTTGCGGCATTTGCGAAATTGTCTGCCCGGAGATATTCCGGATGAGCGTGGGCGGACGAAAGAAGTGCGCTCTTGTGCACACCGAGATCGTGCCGGAAGAAGCGATCAACTTCTGTCGCGACGCAAGGGATTGTTGTAAGCAGCAGGCAATTGCTATCGTTGAGAAGGGTGGCAAACCAAGATATTCTTTGGGCCGCAGGGGGTTAGTTCCCTCGTATGCAAGTTGAGGAACGTATGGCTACTCAGGATACATTTGACTCCCCCACACGGACTCCCCTCGACTTTACAGCGATGGAAGAAGCGTTGCATCGTACAAAGACGTTTGCAGATGCCTTGATCCACATCAACGATGTACTCCATTCGTCGCTCGATGCGGATACCGTCATGCAGCACATGGTATCTGAGGGTGCGCGCTTGTTAGAGGCCGAGAGTGCGGCGTTATCTCTGCTGCACGCTGACGGGTGGGAGGTCAGGAATGCCCATGGTCTGCCTAAGCCGCTGGTAGGAACCGTCATGCGTGATGAGGAAAATTTGCACGCACGTCTCGCGGTGGAAAGCGGACAGCCTGTCGTCGTTCCGGATGCCTTCCATGACGAACGATTCAACCGGGAACATCTCCGGCGGTATACCATCCGTTCTGTCCTGGTGGTGCCGCTGATCGCTCAAGGAGAAAAACTCGGTGTTCTCTTCTTCAATTACCACGCGACCACGCATGCCTTCACCGATGAGGAAGTGAGCTTCGCCCGGCAATTAGCGAGCGCGGCGGCCAGCGCCCTGATGAACGCCCGGTTATACACGGAGCGTGCTCAGGTCTGTGAAGCGCTGCGTGTTAGCGTTCAACAGCTCAGCCAGGCGATGGTTGCAGGCCAGGTCTTCAGTTTTGATTGGAATCCCGTCACGGATGAAGTGTTACGTTCCGAGAACTGCGCCTCAATTCTCGGGATCGACCCGCAGTCCTGCACTCACGATACCGGGGAGGCGTATTTCCGCCGAATTCATTCTGAGGACCGCGAGACATTCAAACAGCTTGTGCAAAGGCTGAAACCGTCTATGCCCGAGTACGAGATGCAATATCGCTATCTGCGTGATGACGGTCGAACGATTTGGCTGGAGGAGAGTGGTTGCGCCGAATTCGACAGCCAGGGCCGGGTCGTACGGCTGAAGGGGATTACCGCCGATGCGACGGTACGGATCGAAAGTCAGCAAAAAGCCATGAAGGAGGCTGCCGGGACCGCCGCCGTGCAATCGGCAGTGGATATCGTCAATGCGATGCGGGAATGTGTGGTTCTAATGCTTTTGGATGGGACCGTGGAGAGCATCAATCCTGCCGTCACGACCCTTACGGGTCTGTCACAGGAGGACCTTGTCGGCAAGAATTTAAGGAGTATCCTTCCCTCGATACTCATCGGGAAAGATTTGGATATGGCGCTGCGGGGATTGGATGACGTGGCGCAGGCACGGATTCCTGAACTGGATGTGATGGTGGTGCGAGCCGCGGATTCGCCTCCTGTCACCGTCATCCCGTCCATGACGATCATCCCGACCCCTCAAGGGAAACCGCCCATGGTCCTGCTGACGCTAAAAGACGTGACCGAACTTCACCGCACTGGCGCGCTCTTGTCCGAAATCTTTGACAGCACGCATATGCAGATCGCCTATTTGGACACAGACTTCAACTTCGTGCGAGTTAATCGTGCGTACGCTGAGGCCTGCCGATGCGATCCCCAATGCTTTGTGGGGAAGAACCACTTCAACTTATATCCGCACCCCGAGAACGAAGCGATCTTTCGCAAGGTCCGTGAGATGGGTGAGCCGTTCAGCATTACCGAGAAGCCCTTCGAGTTTCCCGGCCAGCCGGAACGGGGTGTGACCTACTGGGATTGGAGTCTGCACCCCCTAATGGATGCAGGTGGCGAGATACAGGGCATCCTCTTCTGTCTGCTGGATGCGACCGAGCGGGTTCGTGCCAGGCAACGGTTGGTTGACAGCGAACGGCAATACCGCGAACTGGTGGAGAATGCTAACAGTATCATCATGCGAATCACGCCTGACCACCGCATCACCTTTTTCAACGAGTATGCGCAGACTTTCTTCGGATATTCGACCGAGGAGATTCTTGGACAGAGCGTTCTCGCAACGATTGTTCCCGAGATCGACTCTGAGGGAAAGGACCTCCGAAAGCTTACCGAGGAGATTTCGGCACATCCAGAGCTCCACATGTCCAGCAGCAACGACAACATTTGTAAGGACGGGCGGCGCGTCCATGTGCACTGGACAAACCGTGCCATACGTGACGAACAGGGTGAGGTCAAGGAGATATTGTGCGTCGGAACTGACATTACACAGCGCCACCGACTGGAACGTGAGACCAATATTTATCGTCAGCGGCTGCGCCAACTAGCCGACCGCCTCGCCCGCGCCGAAGAACAAGAACGCCGCCGGATTTCCTCACATATTCATGATACGATCATTCAGACACTGTCGCTGGGGAATGTTCGACTCGGAGGGGTCCGGGCGGCCGTCGACACGGCGGGGCTTGTCGAGGAACATAAGAGCATCGAACAGGTCAGGAAACTACTGGATACCGGCATCACGGAATGTCGCGCTCTGATGGGGGATCTCACCCCCCCGTTGCTCTATGAAGTCGGGCTTGGTTCGGCGCTACGGAGCTTCGCCGACAAACAACGCGAGCTTCATGGACAGGACATCTCCGTTGAGGTGAGCGATCAGATCAGTGCCCTGGACGATGCGCGGCGAGGCCTCCTCTTCCAGTCTGCCAGAGAACTCGTCATGAATGCATTGAAGCACGCAGGTCCGTGCCGGATTGGTATATGCGTTTCCCTTGATGGTACGGATGCTGTTGTCGAAGTTCAGGATACGGGGAAAGGCTTTGACACCGCGGACGATGGCCTCTTTGAGGTTGATGATGATGGTGGTTTTGGGCTCTTCAACATCCGTGAACGGGTTCATGGTCTCGGCGGGCGCCTCGACATCGAATCTATTCCCGGAAAAGGGACGATTGTGCGTGTTACCGTACCCGTCGCGCCGCAACTGGTCAATGTTCATGAGCGTCTGCAATGACCTATGCTGCGTGAAGCATCCACCCGGCCAGCGACCCATAGGCCTGAAGCTAGGGTTTTTAGAAGCTCCAGCTAGGACGGCCCCCGATAGAAAAAAATAAGCTTTGATGCAATTTTCCTTTTATTCAAGGGCCTCGTCTCTTTAACAGTGGGCTTGGTGACTGAATGTCAAAGACCGAAAACGAAAGGATGAAGTCATCAAAAATCTGAGTGAAATGAATCAAACGGCGGATGGGGAGTCGCAGAAACATCTGCTGGCATGATGGCTCGATGGGTTCCATGGAAATGGCTCGTGAGAAGGGCCGCACGATTGCATGGCTTCATTGATCCATTCACCGTATTGGCGCGCCTGCGGCAGTTCGCCGAACCGTCTGAGGTTGCGGCGCCCCTTGAACTCATCCGCGCCTGGGCAATCTTTCAGGCGCGTGGAATCGTAAATACGCAGGCCATCCAGCACAATCTGGACTGGGTCTGGCCCTATTGGGTGGAAAGGCAGTTCAATCCCCGCGACCACTCTTTCGTGCCGAGATCCTTTTCGATGTCTCACATCAATCTTACGCATAGGAATTGGACGGCCGTCTGTGTGCCGGATATCGATGTCTATGCCTTGGTTGATCCGAGGGGACTCGTGACGCCGCTCCATGATGGCTGGTCGCTGGATGCCTGGGTGGTAAGTCGCGAGGAACGGCTGGTTCCAAGTCGCATGGCCTGTGTTCGACAGAGGATGTGTCATTCGGGGGAATTGGCCATCGAGACGGAGTTCGAGAAAGGGACGCTGAGCTTGTGCGCGCGCTGTGAAATGGGGCCGGGTTGTGATGAGGAACCGTGTGTCGAACTCCGGTTGCATGCCACAGGACATGAGGGGGATAGCCTGTGCGTCGCATTGCGCCCCTACAACCCTGAGGGGATTCAGTTCATCGACTCGCTTGAATCCCTTTCCAACGCGGCTGGTTGGCTCGTCAACGGTCATGCATCAGTACTTTTTGACAAACTGCCAGACCGCTGCGCGGCTAGTACATATCGGGAGGGAGATGTCTTTAATCGCCTGATGGAAGAGCACCCGGTCGGCGAGACGAAGTGTCCCGTCGGTATGGCTACCGCAGCAGCCCTGTTCCGGCTTGACGCCAGCGGTGCTGCCGATGTTATGGTCACTGTCCCTGTGCCGACAGAGCCGACAAGTCGTTTACAGACAACACCGCGCTGCCGGGCGTCCACCTCATGGCAGGCCCTGGATGCCCTCACGCCCATCCTTGAAATACCAGATCACCGAATGATCGATATCTACCGTGCGGCGACTCGGACGCTATTGTCTCTGTCGGCCGGGGATATTGTGCCCGGCTCCTACACCTATCGCCGATTTTGGTTTCGTGATGCATGCATCATGCTGCATGCGCTGTTAACACTGAACCATGAAGAAAGCGGCCTTCGTGCGTTCGAAACCACCTTTTCGCAGCGTCAAACCTTGTTCGGCTTTTTTGAGTCCCAGCAGGGAGAATGGGATTCCAATGGCCAGGTGCTGTGGCTGGCCGAGCGCTACCGGACGTTGACCAACCGGCCCCTGAATGACCAGACGCTGAAGATGCTCCGGAAAGGAGCCGCATGGCTGTGCCGGAAACGTCGGCGCAATAGCCCTGGCGATCTGCATCCCGGGTTGCTGCCGCCTGGTTTCAGCGCAGAGCATCTTGGCCCCAACAACTACTACTACTGGGATAATTTTTGGGGGTTGGCAGGCCTGCAGGCGGCGCGCAATCTTTTTGGGGCGGTGGGGGATGATACCTACGCTGAGGAACTGGCCGCCACGGTCGAGGCGTATGAACACGCCATCTTGGCCAGTATCGCCGCGATCCCCGAGTCGCAATGCCGTGGCGCCATGCCAGCCGCGCCGGGTCGCCGCATGGATGCGGGGGCGATTGGGTCAATCGTAGCAGACTACCCGCTCCAGCTTTTCGACGCCGCTGATCTGAGGGTCATGAAGACCGTCGAGTTCCTGCTTAGCCATTGCATGATCGACAACGGCTTCTTCCACGATATGACCCATTCCGGCATCAATCCATATCTGACCCTGCATCTGGCCCAGGTGCTCCTGCGGGCTGGTGATCAACGGTACATTCCGCTTGTCCGGCGCGTGGCTGAATTGGCATCACCCACGGGACAATGGCCGGAAGCCATTCATCCTCACACGGGGGGGGGCTGCATGGGAGACGGACAGCATGGCTGGGCGGCAGCAGAATGGGTGTTGATGATGCGCAGTCTCTTCATTCGGGAGGAACCCGATCGCCTTGTGGTCGCATCGGGGCTGCTCCCCGAATGGCTGCAATCGGGTAAGCCCCTCCGTTTCGGCCCCACCGCAACCCGCTTTGGAAAAGTTACCGTTGCCGTGGACACAGCTCCAGATCGCCCGCGTGTCACCGTAGAGGGGGAATGGCACGCTGCGCCGCCCAGCATGGATATTTGTCTGCCTGATGCGCCACCCGGAGGATGGACATGAACATCGCCATGTTTACCAATGCCTATGCCCCAATCGTCGGGGGGGTGGCTCGTTCCGTCGAGACCTTCTGCACGGCTTTGCGGGCCATGGGGCACCAGACCCTGGTGGTCACGGTGGCGACGCCGCATGCGCAGACCTCAAGCGCAGGCGTATTCCGTTTGCCGGCAATGGCAAAGAAGGCGCGACCGTCTGGACGGAGGCTGGTCAGTTCACATTGCCTGAGGAGGCCGCCGCAGTGCTTGGACCCCACCATCGTTTTGGGCGTGAAGTGGCTGAAGACATGATCTCGCTGGTCCATCATGCGGATGCGGGCGAATTCTTCATTTGCGGGTACCGCTTTGAAGGTTCCAGCGTGTCCTTTCCAAACGAAAATGGATGCCATGGAGGTGTTTCACCGGAGGAGACCACGGCCTTTGCTCTGCTGCCGGACGATTCTCCCCTCCCCGAAAACGATCAGGGTTCGATCCTGGTGCGCGATTTACGGGGAGCCGCCATCCGTTTTGTCCAGATGCCCCTTCTGCCGGGGCCTCGGGCCACCACCCAAATGTCAAATATGACACCGAAATCCTTGCGGGTGCTCACCTACAACGTGCACAACTGCGCCGGAATGGACGGCCATGTGTCCGTGCGCCGTATCGCCCGTGTAATCGAACGCGAACGGCCCGATATTATCGCCCTTCAGGAAGTCGATGTCGGACGCTCAAGGTCGGACTGGGAAGACCAATCCGTGGTGCTCGCGCGCTACCTCGAAATGTTCCCTCACTTCCATGCGGCCATCCAGATCAAGGAAGAGCGGTACGGTGATGCCATCCTCAGCCGACTTCCCTCTACGCTTGTTCGAGCCGGCGCCTTACCCTATCGCCACGCTTGGTTGGTGGATGAACCGCGGGGCGCTCTGTGGGTCCAAGTGGATATAGGCGAGGGACGTATAGTAAACGTGTTCAACACCCATTTTGGACTCTGGCGACGGGAACGGCGTGAACAGGCCGAGGCCCTGCTGAGCGCTGAGTGGCTGCATCATCCCGACTGCACGGGCCCCGTCATTCTCTGTGGCGACTTCAATTCTTCCCCACGCTCAGGCGTTTGTACCCGGCTGGGGACTCACCTGCGCGATGTGCACGATCTGCTTGCCGGACACAAGCCCGAGCGGACGTTCTCCGGACGCTTTCCTTTACATCGTATTGATCACATCTTTGTGAGCGGGCACGTTGCCGTTCGAGACATTCATGTGCCCCGAACACACCTCGCGATGGAGGCCTCGGATCACCTGCCGCTCGTCGTCGAACTCAGTGTTGGTTGAACGACCCGTCAAAAACCAAACCGGGCCATCCGCCTCAAGTCAGTTTGGCAACCAGGCCAATGGTGCAGCCCGCCAGGGCTTTGGAGACCGGACAGTTCTCCTTTGCGTCTTGGGCATGCTGTTGAAATGCATCAGCTTCAATGTCGGGCACCGTGCCCTGCGTTTGCAGCTCAATCGCTGTAATCGAAAACCCGGCATCATTTTTTTCCAACCGCACCACAGCCTGTGTCTCCACTCGCTCGACCCTGTGGCCGGCTTCAGCAAGCGCATGGGACAGCGCCATGGAATAACAGGCCGCATGTGCCGCGGCAATCAGTTCTTCGGGATTTGTTTCATTGCCGTCTTCAAATCTGGAAGCGGCGGAATATGGCTCGTTGAAGCGTCCGTTGCCAAAACGAATGGTCCCCGAACCTTTCTCCAGATTCCCTTGCCACACGGCCGTTGCTGTTCTGTTTTTCATACCTGAACTCCTTTGTGCTGTTCTTGCAATACTCGTCTGTTCGTTTGGAAGTGACGATATCGTACCATGCGGCAATGCCGTACCGGGAAGTCCCTGATTTTCAAGCACGAAAAACCCTATGCATGAGTGTGCCTGTATGGCTGTCGTCTGAAGATTCAGTAGAACGACAAGGGCGCGACGGTGGTCGGGAAGTTTCGCTCGGGTTGTCTCAGAAAATTCGAAGCAGATACTGGGTGTATACCCGATGCCGGAGTGCCGTGTCATGTGGTAAATTACATTAAATTCAAACAATGGAGGTTTAGCGTGAAAAAACAGTTAGAAACAGCAGATGCGCCGTGTTTTGAGCGGAATGGCAGCAAGATGCCTCTCATCGGACTGGGCACATTCCAGTCGTCCGGCGCGGTGTGCCGTCAGGCCGTGAAAACGGCTATCGACATCGGGTACCGACATGTGGATACGGCGCGCATGTATGAGAACGAGCGGGAGGTGGGGGAAGGTCTGAAGGACTCGGGCGTACCGCGTGATCAGGTGTTTGTCACCAGCAAGCTTCAGATGGGCAAGTTGGATCCTGTTGGGGTCCAGAATTCCTGTGACAGCAGTCTGCGCGATATGGATATCGACTACCTCGATTTACTCTTGATTCATTGGCCGGAGAGCACGGTTCCCCTGGCAGACACGTTAGGGGCGATGACCGAACTGAAACGACAGGGAAAGATCCGTCAACTTGGTGTCAGCAATTTCACGGTAGAGTGGCTAACCCGGGCCGTAGCAGTCTGTGACGATCCTATTTTCTGCAACCAGATCGAGTATCATCCGTATATCGAACAGGAATCACCTATCAAGGTATGTCGAGAGCACGGCATTGCGGTCGTCGGCTACAGCCCGTTGGCCCGGGGACGCGCAGCCAAGGATGATCGCTTAGCAGCAATTGGAAAGAAGTATGGAAAGTCGCCGGCCCAGGTGGCTCTGCGCTGGCTGGTGCGGCAGACCGATGTCATTGCTATTCCGAAGGGCAGCAGCGAAGAGCATATTCGCGAGAACATCGACCTCTTTAATTTTGATCTGGACGAGGTGGATATAGCGGCCATCGGCGCGTTCGATCGCAATCAACGCCTGATCGATCCTGATTGGGCGCCGGAGTGGGACACATGATCAGAAAACGGGGGGGGATGGGAGTGTGTTCCAGAGAGGACTGTCATAGTAAAGAAAGTGAGGACAACATGAACGAATCAGAACAGAGCGTCTATCAGAAAAAAATGGAAGCCAAACTCATGAAGCTTAAAGCCGACATGAAGCAGTTAGAGGCGGAAATAAAAGAGCAAAAGGCAGATGCGCGTTTAGATATACAGCAGCGACTTCAGCAACTGCATCAGCGTGGAGAAGACATCAAGGTCAAACTTCACACGCTGAAAAAGACCTCGGGCGCGGCGTGGAACCAGGCTAAGGATGGAATAGCAAGCGCCTGGAATGAGATCGAGGCTGCATTTCAGAAGGCACGTGCGGAATTCAAGCAGCAGTAGAGGAAAAAATCATCGGCAGATTCCATACAGTAATTCAAATGTTCTGCGCTTCGAACCGTATGAGATGGCGGCGATCCCGCGAGATACCGCGAAAAGGTGCGTTAAAAGTCCAAATCAGTCAAGCCCTCGCGTACTGCGTATTTGGTCAATTCGGCAATACTGGCGACGTTGAGTTTTTCCTTCATATTGCGCCTATGGGTTTCGACAGTTTTTACGCTGATTCTCAGGCTGTCGGCCATATCCTTGGTGGTGTGACCCTCAGCAATCAGTTGCAGGACTTCTCGCTCGCGATCAGTCAGTTTGACGAAGGCCGGTTTTTTTGAAATAGATGGCGCCGATGGGAAATAATTTTGCAGGACCCCTTCGGCTACATCCGGGCTTAGATAGATGCGATCGTTCAGCACATGCCTAACGGCTTTCAGCAACTCTTCGTAAGCCCGTTTTTTCAAGACGTACCCGACCGCGCCCGCCTTGAGCATTTCGTGGATATAATCCTGGTTGTCGTGACCGGAAAGCGCCACCACCTTAATGTCAGGATTCCTCGCTACGATCTGACGCGTGGCCTCCATGCCATTCATATCCGGCATGGCAACGTCCATAATAACGACATCCGGCTTTTCGCGAGCGGCCAAGTCCACGATATCGCGTCCGCTACCAGCATGGCCCACGACCTCCATTCCATGTTCATTGTTAATCAGCGATATAAGCCCTTCGCGCATCAATTCATGATCATCCGCTACCGCCAGCCGTAAATGCATGTCATCTCCTTTGGCATCTGTCTGTATGAATATGTAGGCCGTAGATGTATAACATCCTTACGAAACACTTCAAGCTGCATTTTCATGGAAAGAAGGTTGCATCCCGCATTTGCCATAGCGGTCTTTCCTGAGTTACGCCCAATAATGCGGACGTCCGTAAAAATCATACAACCGCTCCTCATACTCGCGGTTGACAGGCATTTCCGGGTTGTACTCGGGCGCGTTTTTGATATGCTCGCGTTGCAGGTCGAAGCGAAAAGTTTTTGTGGACCAGGCAATGCCTGTCACCCACGCAGGCGACAAGATGACTGTTTTTCCCGGTAGCCAGTTGCGGGTCTTCACGATTAAATATCGCACCGCCCATTCCTTGTCGTCGACGATGAGGTCCTCGAGATGCCCAATTTCTCCATCTTCGGCAATAATGTGATAGCCTGTTACTTCCCGAACACTCCTCAATTTTGTTTGCACCTCTTCTTCCGAGGTCGGCTTTTGGATAGGAGCGGACGACATAATAGGAGCGCCATATAGTCCCCAGTATGGCTGCCACGAATAATAGGCGTAAAGCTCCATTTCCATCTCGCGCGACACGGGTTTGTCTGTATCGATCAAGGGGCTTTTCTCAATTTGCTCCCGGGACAGAGAAACGGGAAAAATCTTCTCTTCCCAGCGTGGGCTCCCTATGGCTTCTGGAGCTACCAGGACCTTGCGCCCCGGCAACCATTTTCTGGTATCCACCACCAGATAGCGCACATACCAGCCCTCCTCATCGAATAAAAAATCGTGTGCTGAGCCGATTTCTCCGTCCAGGGCTTCAATGGGATATCCAAACAGTGATTTCGAACTTCTTAACATGGTCGTCTCCTTGTTGGTTGGCGATTCAACTTCATCTCATTTATATTACTTTCCTGAATCCGAGTCTATTTGCTGGTCTTAATGCTATAGCGAAAGGGCTTGTCCGGGCTATCAGGATATACCTGATATTTTGCCTCGTAAAACCTGTATGTCAGTAAGGGATATCGAAGACAGATATGCGTGAATTTCCGATGGTGGATGATGCCTATATCGTATTAACTGGACCTATTGATCATTGTGAGCTGTTGGTGTCGCAACATACGCCGGTTCTGACAAGCAACAGGTCGGAATGCCAAAGATAAAAGTCAACGAAACGACTGGCGTTGTTATGAATGTAATGATGGACAAATGCGATGCAATGGAATATACTTCACACTGCTTGGCAGAAACCGCCGCATGGCGACCAGATGAGATTGGCATTGAACGAAAAAGGCCATTATGACCAAACCCATACGAATAATCATTGCTGACGATCACGACATGATGCGCGCCGCATTGAAGTCTCTTGTTCAAAACGACGAGCGAATCACCATCGTCGGTGAAGCTGCGAACGGAGTGCAGACCATCCGCCTGGCCGCAAAACTACGACCACACGTCGTCGTGATGGATGTTTCCATGCCCGATATGAATGGCATTGAGGCCACACGCGCCATCGTCAAGGATAATCCCATGACAAGGGTGGTGGCGCTTTCCGGACATGCCGGGGGTGACTTTGTTCGCGAAATGCTGACGGCTGGCGCGTCGGCGTATGTTATCAAGAAATGCGCCTACGAAGAACTGTCCCGCGCCATCCGCGAAACGGTCGCCGGACGTAAGTATCTGAGTGCAGAGGTTACGCGTGGCATCGTGGACGGCTTTGTGGAACTATCCGCTTCCGAAAGTCGGCATCCCGCCTTTTTAGCGCTGACGACGCGCGAACGCGAAACGCTGCAACGGCTGACGGAAGGGCATTCAACCAAAGAAATTGCAGGGTCCCTTGGCGTCAGTGTCAAGACCATTGAAACTCATCGCCGAAATATCATGGAAAAGCTCAATGTATTCAGTGTTGCGGAACTGACGAAATATGCGTTGAGAGAAGGGATAACCTCGCTTGATGCCTGATGAATCGAAAGTCAAACAAACCGTGCGAATTAAAGAAGAGCAAGGCCATGTCGTATGACTAACCACGAAACAATCCCCAGAACCATACTGCTCGTAGACGACCATGATCCGACACGCGAAGAAATCTATTCCCTGATCGAGCGGCAGCAGGACTTTCACATCGTCGGCGAGGCCGGCAATGGCGTAGATGCCGTGCAGCTTGCTGAAAGACTACACCCCGATCTGATTGTGATGGATATCAATATGCCGGAAAAAAACGGGTTTGAGGCGACGCGGGAAATCTGCGCATCCGATCCCAATGCGCGAATTCTGGCCTTTTCTAATCACACAGGCGAGCACCTGATTGACGCGATCCTGGCGGCTGGCGCTTTGGGCTTTGTCCGTAAAGACCATGCCTACGAGGAGTTGCTTCCTGCCATGCGGAAAATCGTCAATTTGATCTGCTAATATGACGGCATGCTCCATCTCTTCCTGAATCATGATTGAGATTATCAATACGTTGCAATTACGCACTAAATATTGTTCTTCTTTATCTTGCTGTATTTAATGGAATTTAATCCCTGAACGTATGAATAAGTTCATCAAGTTTCCTGCGATCGATGGTCCTTTCGTACAACGCCCTTGCATCGGTTTGATATGCCGTCAATTGTTCCTCAAATACAGGCTTTTTCTCCCACAAATACGCGAGCCACGAATGAAGCATCTAATGAAATGGCGACCGCGATCGGATTAATAGGTTCCAGCATAACTCCATTCACCTGAACAGGCGTCTGAAAACCTCTTTCGCTGGTAGGTGATGCCTGGCCTTTCGTTAATCCATAGACCATATTATTGTGAACGATGTTAGTGATATTGGGATTTCTCCGAATACAGTGAATGAAGTGATTCCCGCCTTCACCATACATATCGCCATCACCACTTTCGGCAATAACAGTCAGGTTAGGATTACTTGCTTTAATAGCCGTTGCGGGTGGTAACGCTCGTCCGTGCAGACCGTTAAAAAAATGAGCGTTTATATATTGTGGAATCTTCGCAGCCTGCCCAATCCCGGAGACGAGTACCGTTTGCTGCGGGGTTGACGATAACTCAGTTAATACCTCTTTAATAATCTTAAGAATCCCAAAATTCCCGCACCCAGGGCACCAGGCAATATCAGAGACATTCGTATCAAAATCTTCTGTGATATGTCCGTTCTCATCATGCTCATCACTATCCAAACAGACAAGGCCATCGCCATATCCTGGGATACCTCGTTCCGAAACATCATTCTCTGATCGCTGATATCGTTTATATGAATGACTCGTCTTTACAATGTGATGGGTGACTTCATCAGGAATATTCGGAAACTCAGCCATGTTATAGAAGGAATCCAGAAGAAACTGATCCGTTAAAATTATGACTGGAACCTGATACGTATCTGCGATTTCAAAAGCTTTATGTGCGCAAAGAAAGGCATCCTGGATCGTGCCTGGAGTAAAGATGACACGGGGAAATTCACCGTGCCCGCCGTAGAGGGCAAATTCCAAATCTCCCTGCTCGGTACGTGTGGGTAAACCCGTAGCAGGTCCCGGGCGTTGCGCTAAATGAATAACCATGGGAGATTCAATGCACCCCGCAAGACTTAAGCCTTCAGTCATAAGAGCAAAACCGCCACCTGATGTTGTGGTTAATGCACGACCTCCTGCATACCAACTCCCTATCCCCATATTGATTGCACTTATCTCATCTTCTGCTTGTTCGACAACAATACCAAAGGTTTCAGCTTGTTGTGCCAGAAAAGTCAACACTCCTGTCGACGGCGACATGGGATATGCTGAAACAAAATTGCAGCCGCCGGCAATCGCGCCCAGCGAAATGGCCTGACTGCCATTTATAAGCAATTGGTTGACAATTTCGTCATGGCGGGAAATCTGAAAAGATATACCCAACTCTTTACATTTTTCCCGGCCTATATCCCACCCAATCTTTGCTGCCTGCACATTGTTGTCAATGATCTCTTTACCCTTGTCTGAAAAATACGTTGTAAGGAAGTGCTCGATCATGTCGCGCGGGATGTTCAGCAAACCTAATACAAAGCAACTGGCCATAATATTTGCGTAAATGGAACTCCCGATTTCTTTTGCTTTTTCAAGGAAGGGGATATCGATTACCTTATTGTTGTCACCCAACGTCTTTGAGTCGCCAACGATAAGAGTCTTGGAGGTCAGTCTTGCTGATAACCGCTCAAGCGATTTATCGTTCAGAGGAATGAGGAGGTCTATTCTGTCAATAAATGCACAGACGGCATGTGAACTGATTCTGATTTCTGTAGAGTTCACTCCTCCGCGCACCCTGGACATATATTCTTGTTTGTATTCGATCAGGAGAACCCTTATTTTTCGATGCGAATGTCCTGAGAATCAGTCCGAATTCAATAGTAGACCACCTACGGCTTTGCGAACCCATAAATACGACTTCCCCCAATAGTGAAGCACGCGAGATTATTCAATGATGAACTCAGTTTTCAGATGTGATCGGCAAGATATTGATTCCGATCTTGTGGCATTTCTAATGAAATGGTTAACAACAAGAAATATTGTGTTATGAAGCAGGTAGTTATTATTGGTGGCGGATTTGGCGGTTTGGCATGTGCACATGCACTTCGTGGGTGTGTACAGGCAGAGGTTACCTTGATTGACCGAAAAGCCACATTCGATTTTCTGCCGGTCCTGCCGGATGTTATTGGAGGGCGGATATCGCCATCTGCCGCGAGCATGTCTCTTGCATTACGTGCGAAACATGATGATTTTCGTTTTATTCAGGATGAGGTGTCGCAGGTTGATATGAATCAACGTATCGTCCATGGTCAAACCACCTCGTATGAATACGATTACCTGGTTATTGCCGCGGGGACACATACTAATTTTTATGGAAATGATGATATGGCCAGGAAGGCGTTCAAACTGGATAACGTTGATGATGCAAACCGTATCTGTGAGGCGGTTCAGACATCAGCGTTCAACACGGCGATCGTAGTCGGTGGCGGCTACACCGGAATTGAAATTGCGACGAACCTGCGACGTAGGCTGTCGTCTTTGAATGTATCAAAACAGATTGTCATTGTTGAAGCCTCCGGCAGCATTCTGAATACATTGCCGGAGTGGATGGTTCGTTATGTGAAAGAGAACCTGGCTCACTTAAAGGTGGACGTGCTTGTTAACAGCCGTGTGGAATGTATTGAAAACAATCGGGTTATACTCTCCGATGGACGGGTTTTTGACCCATCGATTGTGATTTGGGCTGCTGGTGTTCAGACGCCCCCGTTTGTGAGAGATATGAAATCGGAAAAAGCAGAGCAGGGGCGTCTCAACGTGACGGATTATTTACAGATGGAAGAACACATTTTCTCTATTGGCGACACTACAGCCTTTGTGGATAACGGACATCCACTACGTATGGCCGTTCAGTTTGCAGTGGCCCAGGGAAAGTTGACAGGCAAAAACATCCTTCGCTGTTTGCATGGTCAGGGCATGCGCCCGTACCGATCTGTTGACCGCGGATACATCATTCCTATGGCCAATCTTCACGCTTGTGGCGAACTGATGGGTGTACAATGCAAAGGCCTTCCGGCGATCTTTATGCATTATTCCATGTGCATCAGACGCTCTTTGGGTTTGAGGAAAAAGATGCGAATGCTGCGTGATTTGCTAAAGTCGCTATTTGGTTCAGGGATTGTCGTATCCTGACCTGGCGCGCTGAATCGTCCAGCCATCATACGGCTGAAAGAATAGAACAAAGACGGTAAATAGTGAGTTTGATTGAAGCCGACAAGCCGTCGGCATAGATGATTGAGAGGAGACAGCGAGTGCGGTTTTTAGCAGGCGTTTCTCAGAACTTGCCCGATGGGCTTTTCGCCGCTCAAATTGTTAAATGCACAGAAATACGGGCTCAGAAGTAAAGGTGGCATATACCGATGGTTTGAGCATTAACAAACAACCGAAGAGGAGAAGATTATGAAAACACTCAACGAATTATACCAGTCGGACGACTGGAAAACGGAAAAGCATGTGCCGGTCATCGAGGCTCCTGACACCGTCAGTAAGAATCAGCCGTTCACTGTCAGCGCTATGATCGGGAAAGAGATAGAACACCCCAATACGGTTCCGCATCATATCCGCTGGATCCAGTTATTCTTTCTTCCTGATGAAAAAAAGATACCCATTGAAATTGGATCCTTTGAGTTCACTGCGCATGGTGACCAGAATCCGGATGAAGAACGGGGAATCTACTCATCCCCCTCAATTGCGGCCAGCATCAGGATTGACGGGCCGGGAACTTTGATGGCCTCAGCATATTGCAACATTCACGGTCTGTGGCAGTCATCCAAAACCATTACATGTGAATAACAGAGATCAGAAAGAACCCCCATGCATGCAAAATAGTCGACGATCACTACGATGGATGCGGTAAGGATGCGGCAAGTATCTACCCGGAGGTTCTTGGGCTTGATGGAGCCGACGAAGTCGGCTCCATCTCTGCCTGTTCGCTATCGCAGGACGGTCGTGCCCAGAAAGTCTTCCTGATCGATAAACAGCAATCGGAGCAGGTCTATGAATGAACGTAGAACAGATATCGCCGTGATCGGCGCAGGCAGCGCGGGTCTCTCAGCGTTTCGCGAAGCACTTCGTCATACAGAGAATGTGCTTCTGATTGATCCCGGACCACTGGGGACAACCTGTGCGCGCACCGGTTGTATGCCGTCAAAGGCCTTGATTCATACTGCCGCCACATTTTACCAACGACACTTTTTCAAGGATCAAGGGGTCGATGGTGCAGAAATGCTGAGCGGCAAGATCCCTTTGGCATTAAAACGGGTCCGTACTCATCGTGAGCGCTTTGCCGGGGGAATGGAGCAAAGGACCCATGAGTTGGCCGGAAATCGGCTGATTTCCGAACGGGCTGTATTGCTTGATGAAAACCGGATTCAGGCCGGGCCGCAAACCATTCGTGCGGAACGAATCATTCTCGCCGTTGGAGCCGAACCGATAGTTCCGGACGATTGGAAACTGTTTGGTGATCGTGTGCTCACCAGCGAAACAATTTTCGAGCAGAAAGACCTTCCAAAGCGGATGGCCGTGATCGGTCTTGGTCCGATTGGACTGGAACTCGGGCAGGCGCTCAGCCGCCTCGGACTCGATATAACCGCTTTCAGCTTCAATGAACAAATTGGGGGATTGAGTGACCCCCAGGTGAATCGGGAACTAATCCGTTGCATCAAAGCCGAGTTTCCACTTTATCTTGGAAAGCTGGCCGAGGTGGACGAACTGGAATCAGGCGAACTGATTGTGCGTTCAGATCATCATGAGGTTCAGGTGGATGCCCTCCTTGCCGCCGTCGGCGTTTCGCCAAACCTTAACGGAATCGGGCTGGAAAAATTGGGAATCAACCCAAAAGAACTACCATGTGACGCGAAGACCGGGCAACTCGGTGATCGACCTATTTATGTTGCCGGAGATGCAAATGGATATCGACCTGTTCTGCATGAGGCCGTGGATGAAGGCACACTAGCCGCGGCCCATGCATTGCGTCCAGATCAGGATTTTTGCAATTGCCGTCGTGTGCCGCTTCGGATTGTGTTTTCCGACCCAGAAATTGCGGTGGTAGGCACCGCATTTTCTGAACTTCCGGAAGAGGGCGTTGTGACCGGGGTTGTGGATTTCGAAGATCAGGCACGTGCGGTGATTGAAAATCGAAATGCCGGGCGGTTGCATGTGTATGCCGAACAAAAGTCCGGGCGGCTGCTGGGCGCGGAAATGTGTGCGCCGGATGCCGCATCATTCGGCCATCTGCTTGCACTGGCGATTCAACAGCAGTGCACGGTGGTCGAATTGCTACAGATGCCGTTTTATCACCCGACGCTCATAGAAGCGCTACGCACAGCTTTGCGCCATGCCGCCGAACAGTGCGATCGCGAACTCAAAACCAACGCACACCTTCTTGACTGGTGCTGTGCGGAATCTCCACTCACCTGATGATCGCTACATGGTATTTTGTGGATCGAAAATCCCGATCGGCATTTTGTCCTGGCTGTCATTTCTGCTTTGCAATCATCCACTCGGTGTTTCGACCGCCATCGCCAAAAGTGCAGGAATGATTGAAAAGGCTCTGCGTGGTTCGAAAGTGGAAGAAAAACTCTACTACCGGGAAAACAAACCGACAGTCGATTGGGAATGGATGCTGGTGCTTGGGTTATTAATCGGCGCATTTACGGCGGCCAAACTATCCGGAACGTTCCAGTGGGAATGGATGTCGCCGATGTGGGCGGAAGCCTTCGGTACCAATGTTTGGAAACGACTGGCCGTGGCGCTGTGCGGCGGAATTTTGCTGGGCTTTGGCGCACGCTGGGGTTGTGGCTGCACAAGCGGACACGGTATCAGCGGGTCGCTTCAACTCGTGCTCGCCAGTTGGCTGGCCGGCGCACTTTTTTTTATTGGCGGCATCGCTTCCGCCTTTGTGCTTTATCGGTTGCTTTAAGAAGGAGTTTTCCTATGTTTAGAAAACTGCACGAAAAAAAAGGGTCTCAGTATTTGCTCGGTC
>RZZM01000758.1 GCA_009929845.1 Spartobacteria bacterium | reverse complement strand
GATATTCGCCATCCGCTGGGTTAAATAGGGATGCGACCGCCAGTAGCTGAAACCGCGCGTCTTGCGGTCCTGCTGCTTTTTCATAATGCCCAAAAAATTGATCATTTCCCGGGGGTCATAGCCGGCGCCCTTCATATACCGTGCCGCCAGTTCATCCGCTTCAAATTCATCCGCCTGGGAATATTCTGTCATCAATGATGTCACCGCCAAATTAACCCCCGCCGCGAAATTACCCCCCTCGTGAATAGAAGCCAACTGGGCCAATAAAGCCGTGTACGAATTCTGCAGGCGCTCAACACCGTGCCGCGCGGTCACATGCGCCATTTCATGGGCAATCACACCCGCAAGCTGATCGTCAGTTTCAGCCGCGTCCACCAACCCCTTAAAAACAAAAATATAACCTCCTGGCAACGCGAAAGCGTTCACCACCGGCTCGTCCTCATCCGCGTCATCAATCACCCGCACCTGAAACACCAGATGCCGGCTGTCCGTAACGGCCGACAACCGCTCCACAATCCGCCGGACCCGGTCCAAAACATCCACATCCGTCACAAACTCCGACTGGGCCGCGATCCTGCGCGCCACCGAAGCGCCGATCGCCTGTTCCCGTTCTGTCCCGTAAAGATACGTCCTCTGTTTGTTCTTGGCCAGATTAAACTCGGTAGCGCATCCGGTGAGCCCCGCCGCCATCACCAGGCACAGCGTCGTGATTCCGAATTTTTTGAGCATCAGCCGGAGTTTCGCCATCGGCAGGCCGATTACATTGGTGTAACACCCCTCTACACGCCGGATGAATAAACTGCCCAGGCCTTCAATATCAAATCCACCGGCTTTATCCAACGGGCACACCCGCTGATGATAGGCATCAATTTCCTGGTCAGTTAACGGATGCATAAAAACCCGGGTCCGCTCATAATCCAGCAGCGTTTTCCCGGTAGATGCCTGAACCAGCGCGATGCCGGAATAAACCCATTGCGGCCGCGACATCAAAAGTTTTAAATTCTCCCGGGCTTCGGGTAAATTCGCCGGTTTGAGAATCAATCGTCTATTGCCGACGTAGACAACCGTGCCGCCGGCGAAACTGTCGTTCACGTCCGGCACCGCGCCC
>RZZM01000332.1 GCA_009929845.1 Spartobacteria bacterium | reverse complement strand
CGGCGTCCCACCGTATTGCCCTTTTTCAATATCCTTTCCGATAAATTCTCCTTCACCACCACCCAACTGCTGGCCATGCTGTGCCACAATTACAAGATTGTAAATGTGCCCATCGACTATTACCAGCGGCAGGGAAAATCAAAGATCGTCCCCTGGGATTTTGTGAATTTCGTCACCCTGGTGCTGCGTTTGTCGATGCTTTTCCGGCCCCTCAAGGTGTTTGTTCCCGTGTCCTTCTTCTGTCTGGCTTTGAGTTTGCTGAAATTTGTCCTGGATATCATTTTTTCCATTCAGCGGGCCGGTGGCATGAACTGGCAGATCATTACCCAGCCGACGGTTTCCATTACCATGCTCATCCTTTTCCTGGCCGGCGTGCAAATCCTGCTCATCGGCATGATGTCGGACGGGCTTTCCCGCAAACTCGACCAGCAGGCCCCGGCGCGATTGGCGTCCCATGTCATTCGGGACCTGGGGAAACGGGTCAACAACCAGTGATTTTTTGAAGAAAGTTTTTTCCTATGTGTGGTATTGCCGGTGTTCTGCAACTGTCTGACAAAGCCTGTGTCAAACCGGAGGTTCTGGAAGCGGTGACGCAACGTCTCCGGCACCGCGGACCGGACGCGTGTGGCCTTCAATGGGTGGGCCCCTGCGGCCTGGGGCACCAGCGCTTGAGCATCATTGACCTGAGCGACGCGGGCCGGCAGCCGATGAGCAATGAGGACGGCGCGGTCTGGATCGTGTACAACGGGGAAACCTACAATTTTAAAGACCTGCGCGCGCAGTTCGGGTTGGACGCCAAGGGGCACCGGTTCGTATCGCGCACGGATACCGAGGTGATCATCCACCTGTACGAAGAGCTGGGGATTGAGTGCGTCAAACAGCTCAACGGGATGTTCGCATTGGCCTTGTGGGATAATCAACGGCGGGTCCTGCACCTGGCGCGCGATCCCTACGGCATCAAACCGCTGTTCTATATGATCTGCAACAACACCTTCTGGTTCGCATCCGAAATCAAGGCGTTGCTGGCCGTGCCGGAATACACCCCCGCTCCCAGCCGCGAGGCCCTGCACCATTTCCTCGGCTTTGATTACGTGCCCGGATCGCTCACCGCGTTCCAGGGCATCCATGAATTGCGGCCCGGTTGGCGCATGGAGATTCGGCCCGGCGACTCCGAACCCCGGTTTGAACGCTTTTTCGATATCGCCTACAAGGTGGACCATTCGATGTCCGAACAGGACGCCATTCACCAGTCGCGGGAAGTGCTGGCGCGCAGCGTCGAACGGCAGTTGATCGCGGACGTGCCGGTGGGCGTTATGCTCTCCGGCGGCATGGACTCGAGCGCCCTGACCGCGCTCATGGCCCGGACGCGCGGAGATGCGGATTTTCATACGTTCTCGCTCGCGTTTGACGACGCCTCGTTTGACGAGTCCTCCTATGCCGACATGGTGGCCGACCGGGTCGGCACGACCCATCATGAGATTCGGGTGACCCCGGAAAAGGTGCGCGACCTGCTTACGCGCTATCTGTGTTATATTGATGAACCCTATGCCGACGGCTCCGCCATTCCCACCTACCTCCTGGCGCAGACGGCCACCGAGTTCGTGACGGTCTTGCTATCGGGCGAAGGCGGCGATGAATTTTATTCGGGATATGACACGCACGCCGCGTTGGGCATACGGCAACGGTATCAACGCATACCGGCGGTTTTCCGCCGGATGATTCGCGCGGGGGTGGCCTGCCTGCCGGTTTCCCATAAAAAACTCAGTTTCGAATTCAAGGCCAAACGATTTACGCGCGGCGCTGAACTTGATGATCCCTGCTCCCATTATTTCTGGCGCATGGTGCTTTCCGAAGAGGCCAAAAAGACGGTACTCAACGACCCCGCGCAGTTTGAGGCATTTGCCCGCTCGGAAGCGTTTTTCCAGGAGGCCTATGCGCATTGCGACGCGCGGGACGCCCTGAATAAACTGTTGTATATTGATTTCAGCTATCATCTGCCCGATGACCTCATGATCAAGAATGACCGCATGACCATGGCGCATTCCATCGAGGCGCGCGTGCCCTTCACCGATAATGAACTGGTGCGCTTCCTGGCCACCGTCCCGGTGGAATACAAACTCAAGGGCATGCGTAAAAAACATCTCCTGCGCACCGCGTTGCGCGGCATGCTGCCCGACGAAGTGCTCGAAAAGAAGAAAGTCGGACTGGAAATGCCCTATTCACGCTGGATGCGCGGGGAATTACGCGAGTTTGCCGAGGAGACCCTTTCCCTCTCTCGCCTGGAGGCCACCGGTCTATTCTCCTCCGGCGGCGTGCGGAAAATGTGGGAGGAGCACCAATCCATGAAAGTGGACCACGGACGCGCGCTCTGGGGCCTGCTCAATTATATGATCTGGCACCGGCATTACATCGAGCGGCGTGACCATATGGACTACATGACGCCGCCACGAACCCCACGCCCTGCCGCGGCGACGCCGAACAAGGAGACCCACTGATGGGACAGGCAACAGATAAACCCGCGATTGTGATTTTGGGCGCCGGCCCGGCCGGCCTGGCGCTGGCCGTCCAACTGTTGCGCCGCTCCGAGATAGATGCGCGCGTCATCGTCCTCGAACGTGAGGAACGGGTCGGCGGCATTGCCGTTTCGTTCGAACACGAAGGCATCCACCTTGATTACGGGAGCCATCGCCTGCATCCGGCCACCGACCCGCGGATCATGAATGACATTCGCGCTCTGCTTAACGAGGACTTGTTAAAACGTCCGCGTAATGGTCGTATACGCCTGCTGGGACGCTTTGTGAAATTCCCGCTCAATCCGATGGATCTGGCCCTGCATCTGCCGCCCTCATTCATCCTGGGTATCCTGCGCGATTCCCTCATGAAACCGTTCCGGAAAAAAACGGAGCCGAAGTCCTTTGCCGATGCTGTTATGGCGGGGCTGGGACCGACCGTGTGTGAAAATTTTTACTTCCCGTATGCCCAAAAGCTCTGGGGCCTGGACCCCCGGGAGATTGCCGTCGAACAGGCCCAGAAGCGCGTGTCGGCAAACAGCATCCTCAAGGTTGTGCGCAAGGCCCTTTCCGTTATTCCCGGACTGAAACCGCCCGGCGCGGGGATTTTCTATTATCCCCGGAAAGGCTTCGGGCAGATTTGCGATGCGCTGGCCGCGGAAGTTGCGCGCCTGGGAGGGGAGGTCAGGGTATCCACCGCGGCAAGCGCGGTGCGGATTGAAAACGGGCGGGCCGTCGCCGTCGTCACGGATGCGGCGCCCGACGAGGCCATCAGGGCCGATTTTGTGTTTTCGACCATCAATATCATATCGCTGGTCAAGATGCTGACCCCATCCGTCCCCGAAGAGGTTATTACATCAGCCGACCGCCTGCGTAATCAGGGCATGGTCTTCTTTTACGCCGTCCTCAATCAACAGCAGTTTTCCCCGTATGACGCCCATTATTTCCCCGGCAAAGAACTCATCTTTTCACGGCTTTCGGAACCGAAAAATTACAGCGCAACCACACAGCCCGAAGGCAAAACCGTTCTCTGTTTCGAGATTCCGTGTCTCGTGGACGGCAAAACATGGAAGGCGACCGACGACGAACTGCGCCAAACCGTTTTTGCGGATATGGCCGCCATGGGGTTGCCCGTTGAACATGTTGATCATGTCTTTACACGCAGGCACACCCATGTGTACCCGGTGTACACGCAGGAATACGCGCCGGACTTTGACCGGCTGGACGGCTGCATAACAGCCATGGCCGGGCTGACATCCCTGGGCCGACAGGGCCTTTTCGCCCATGACAACACCCATCATACCATGGAAATGGCCTACCGCGCCGCGGAATGCCTGCGTCCGGATATGAGCTGGGATAACCAGACATGGCAAACCCACCGCGAGGAATTTGCCGCCCATGTCGTTGAGGACTGATACCTCCAGTGTTGCTTTCAAAATATATTGATTCGCTGAATAATGTGTTTTCCCGACGCGAGCAGATTGTCCTGGCCGTCGTATTCGCGCTTTCCTTCCTGTTGCGTGTTTTGCTGGCAAGGGAAGCGCCGGCTACGTTCGGGTATGTGTACGACTTCTATCACGAGGCGATACAACAATACCACGAAACCGGCGAACTGCCCGAAAGCGACGACTGCTGGCAGTGCTATCACCCGCCGATCTACCCGGTGCTGGGTTGGATCGTCTATTCCCTGTCCATGGCCGCCACCGAAGGCGATGTGGACGATTCCCTCGAATACCTGGCCATCCTCTCCATTCCGCTTTCCTATGTGTTCATACTGGTTTGCTTTCTGGTCTTGCGCTGCTTTGTAAACGACAGCAGTCACCTGTTGGCGCTTGCCTGCCTGTTGCTGATGCTGCCGTTGGTCTTTATCAGTTCCTTTGCCATTGAATCCGACCTGCTCTGCGCGACATTTATGCTCAGCGCCTTTTACCTTTATCTTCGATACCGGCAGGGCGCGGACGCCTGGTGGCGCGTCATTCTGATGGGCGTGTTGGCGGGGCTCGGAGCCGCGACAAAATATTCAGGCCTGACGATGCCGGCGGTTATCGCGACGCTAATGGCCTGCGCGCTCCGGGGACCGGATATGCGGCGCAGGGCGCTTCAGTTGCTGGTGTTTGGTGGCTGCTGTTTTTCCGTTGGCGGATGGCATTATGTGAACAACCTTTGGGACAAAGGAACCCTCATCGTCGGCAATCAGGCCTGGGACAAAATAACCGGTGAAGAAGAAAAACATCTGTATTTGGACGTTTACACCTTTACGGACTTTGATCTGCCCGCGTTCACTGATGTGCTTCGTCCTGACTCCCCGCAACGCACCCTGCGGGAAATTCCGGTGTACAACCAGAACGTCCTGACCAGTCTGTATGGGCAGTTGTGGACCGACGGCAGCATCTTTTCTAACCCCTGGCGGCACGGACTACAGAAGTCACTTTATCCGTTCAAAGCCATTCCCATTCCGCTTGTCGGCGCCCTGTTGTGGGCCGGCCTGATCCCGATACTACTCGCGGGCCTTGGCCTGGTGCGGTCTTTTTGCGCGCCCAGGGAAAACGCGCCGTTGTACCTGCTCACGATCATCATCCTGGGGTTGTACCTTCGCTGGATATTGGGACATGCGGAATGGATGCTGAAAACAAAATATCTTTTCTGTCTCCTTCCGGTCATACTGATATTCTGCTCGTATGGATTGCGCGTGATGCGCGCCTGTCACCCCTGGGCGGAACGCGGCTTTATTGCCCTGCTCTACGTGGTCACCACACTTTCCGCGGCCTACTGCCTGTATTTTGCCATTACATAGCCTGCTGTTGGCGTGCCGCAGGTGTGCAGGAGCATGGTCAGAACTCCTTACCTCGTGGAAGTTAAAGTGACACCTTCTTTCCTGGCGGTGTTTTCGGGTGGACATAAACGCCTTGGTTATAGTGAAACCCCATTCGGGGTTTATGTGTTGTTTATTCCTGACCGCGGGTTGCACCCGCGGCTATTCATGTTTTACCCT
>RZZM01000757.1 GCA_009929845.1 Spartobacteria bacterium | reverse complement strand
GGCTTGAGCGAACGCCAGGGCGCACTACTGCCGCGGGATATCGCCGCGGGGTGCTTGCTGATTTTCTTTGTGCTCGAAGCCGTCCGACGCTCCTTCGGCCTGGCGCTTCCGACCGTGGCCGGGGTATTCATCGCCTACAGCTTTTTGGGACCGCGCATGCCCGCGGTGTTGGCCTTCAAGGGCGTTTCCCTCCATCGTTTCATCGGACAAATCACCGCGTCCACCGAAGGCATCTACGGCATACCCCTTGATGTGTCGGCCACCATCGTCTTCCTGTTTGTGCTGTTCGGGGCGATGCTCGAGAGCGCGGGCGCGGGCCGGTTTTTTGTGACGCTCGCATTCAGTCTGCTCGGACGCTACCGTGGCGGCCCGGCCAAGGCGGCGGTGCTGGCCAGCGGCCTGACCGGCCTGGTGTCTGGTTCGAGCATTGCGAATGTTGTGACAACCGGAACCTTTACCATCCCGATGATGAAACGGGCCGGCTACCCGGCGCACAAGGCCGCCGCGGTGGAAGTGGCATGCTCGACTAACGGACAGCTTATGCCGCCGGTCATGGGCGCGGCGGCCTTTATCATCGCCGAATACTGCAATCTCGCCTACCTGGATGTAGTCCGCGCGGCCTTTATCCCCGCCGTGATTTCCTTTATCGCGCTCATGTATATCACGCACCTGGAAGCCCTGAAACTGGGCATCCAGGGCATGCCCAAAGACCAGGTTCCCCCCTTCCGGAAGACTCTCATCGGAGGCCTCCATTACTTTCTGCCCATCCTGGTACTGATTTATGAACTGGTCATTATGCGGCGTTCGCCGCAACTGGCGGCCTTCCGGGCCATCCTGCTGCTGGCCGTGATCATCGTCCTGCAAAACATGATACACGCCGGGCGCGACGGACATTCCATAGGACGGGCGTTCCTGAATGGACTGCGACAAATCGCGGCGGGCCTTGTGGCGGGCGGCAAAGGCATGATGGGCATTGGCGTCGCCGTCGCGGCGGCGGGCATCATTGTCGGCGTGATTACCCTGGGGCTGGGGGGCATCATCGCGGAACTTATCGAGACCCTGTCCGGAGAGAGTTTCCTGCTGGTCCTGGTACTCACGGCCATTACCGG
>RZZM01000036.1 GCA_009929845.1 Spartobacteria bacterium | reverse complement strand
TTAAAATCCTTAACAAACAGCCCATTCCCTACACTTAATCAGCCTATGCGACTATCTGTGATGAACAGGATAGTAATCTTCTTTATCCTGTTAATCCTGTTAATCCTGTCTAAAAAAACTTTTTGAGAAGTTACCAAAAATCCGTCAAAAACGGCTAAAATGGCCTGTTTTTACGTTTTTTTTAGCTCAAAATGGCCGATTTTCGGCTTTTTTCACTCAAATCGACTGTTTTTTCGGCATTTTCGGCGCGAAATATGGAAGATTCGGCAATTTATTTCATTTCTCGGCCCGTTCATCCGGCTTGTTCGCGTATGCGCTTGATGCTTTTGGCCCGTCCGGTTTTGCTGTCGACGTCCAGGATAACCCCCTCAAGGATCACCTGGTCTTTGGCTATTTCAAAACGCTGCGGCATGCCGGTGATGAATTTCTTCAGGACAGGTTCCAGTTCGCGACCGATGATGGAGTCTTTGGGACCGGACATCCCGATGTCGGTTATGTACGCGGTGCCGCGGGGGAGCATTCCTTCGTCGGCGGTGGGCACGTGGGTGTGACTGCCGACCACCGCCGTAACGCGTCCGTCCAGGTAACGTCCCAGGGCGATTTTTTCCGACGTGGCTTCGGCGTGTATATCGACGATGATGACATTGGGTCCGGGCGGAATCATCTTCAGGATTTCGTCGGCGGCGCGAAACGGGCAATCGGTCGGGGCCATGAAGACGCGACCGACCAGGTTAATCACCGTGATGTTTAACTCGTTGTGCCTGAGGGTGACCCATCCGCGCCCGGGGCATCCGGGCGGGAAGTTGCCCGGACGCAGCACACGGTCGTTCTGCGAGAAATACGGGATCAAGTCCCGTTGGTCCCAGGCGTGATCCCCAAGCGTCAGGACATCGGCCCCGGCGGCAAACAATTCTTCCGCCAGCTTGGGCAGCAACCCTCGACCACCCGCGGCATTTTCGGCGTTGGCGATCACAAAATCGACCTTGCCCTGCTGCCGCAGGCGAACCGCGGTATGGGCAAAGACCGTGCGCCCGGGCGAGCCAACGATATCGCCGGCAATGAGTATTTTCATGGGTTTATCCTGTCTCGGTTATTTCGCGTATTCAATACATCGTGTTTCGCGGATGACGGTGACCTTGATCTGGCCAGGGTACTGCAAGTCGGCTTCGATCTGCTTGGCGATGTTGCGGGCCATCTGCATGGCTTCGTTGTCATCGATTTTAGACGGCTCGATAATCACCCGTATTTCACGTCCGGCCTGGATGGCGAAGCTCTTTTCGACCCCGCGGAACCCGGTGGCAATTTCCTCGAGTTTGACCAGGCGCTTCAGATAAATCTCTGTCGTTTCCGAGCGCGCGCCGGGCCGGGACGCGGTAATGGCATCCGCCGCGGAAGCCAGGGTGGCGTACAGGCTTTCCGGGACCACCTCGCCATGATGCGCGGCCACCGCATTGATGACCACGGGGGCCTCGCCATGTTTGCGCAGGAGGTCCGCGCCGATGATCGCGTGGTTTCCCTCGATTTGATGGTCGAGGGCCTTGCCGATGTCATGGAAGAGCCCAACACGCTTGGCGATCGTCGGGTCCAAATCCAGTTCGGAGGCCATCATGCCCATCAGGTGGGCCATTTCCATGGAGTGCTGCAGGACATTCTGGGCAAAGCTATGGCGGAATTTCAGGCGTCCGACCGTCCGCACCAGCTCGGGGTCGACACTTTGAAGGCCCAGCTCATAGATGGCCTCTTCCCCGGCGTGGCGAATGGCCTCATCCAGTTCTTCTTTGACCTTTTGCACCACTTCCTCAATGCGGGCCGGCTGGATGCGTCCATCGGAAATCAGCCGTTCGAGGGCAATGCGGGCCACTTCCCGGCGCAGGGGATCGAACCCGGAAATGACCACCACTTCCGGTGTATCATCAATGAGGATATCGACGCCCGTTTCCGATTCCAGCGTGCGGATGTTACGTCCCTCCCGGCCGATGATCCGGCCCTTCATTTCATCATTGGGCAGATGAACCGTGCAGGTGGTGATCTCGTTGGCCTGGTCCGCCGCATAACGCTCAATGGCCATGGTGATGATCTCACGGGCTTTACGTTCCGCGGTTTCCCTGGCTGCGTCCTGCATGTGCCGCACCAGGACACCGGCCTCCGACTGCATTTCCTCTTCCATACGCTGCATGATCAGCGCCCGCGCATCTTCGCGCGACAGCTCCGCTACTTCCTGGATCTTTTTGCGCTCCTCGTCCATCAGGTGATCAAGTTCCGCTTTCTGTCTTATCAGTTGGTCTTGCTGGTCTTTGATCTTTGCCAGCTCGTTTTCAATTTTTTCCTCTTTCTTGTCGAGCATGGTGACCTTGCGCTCAAGGTTCGTTTCCCGGCGGTTAAGCCGTTCCTCCAACGCACGCAGTTCTTCGCGTTGCTGTCGGCTTTCCTGCTGGAAAACCTTCTGGGCATTGATCACTTCATCCTGGGCCTTGAGCTTGGCCTCCTTGTGAATGACATCGGCTTCAAGACGGGCATCGCGCAAGACATCGCGCGCCATTTTCTCCGCGCCGGTCATTTTCATACGCGCCAGTATAGAGTGCGCGATGAATCCGAACATCAGCCCGATCCCTCCAATCACAGTTGGCAACCACCATGGGATATTCATTGTCGTTTCCTCCAGGCACAGATACGGCAAAAGGCGGTATCTGTACTGTGTTTCAGCTTGTTAGTTATCATTGTTTATCTACCTGTAAAAAACGTGTGAATGACAAGGGGGTAACCACGGCATCCATGTTGATATCCCAAGACTCATCGGGGATGGTGTCAATACACTGGAAATCGAAAGCCAGGGCCAGTTTGAAGCCCGGGGTTTGCGCGAGCAGCCGGTCGTAGTGCCCGCCGCCGTGCCCCAGGCGGTGTCCGGTGTTGTCCACGGCCACGACAGGGACAAGAATAATGTCCGGCTGGACGCCGGGCGCCCAGGCCGGGCGCAAGGGTTCGCGGACCCCGGCTCCACGGACAGTCAGCCGGGTTTCCTCCTCCAGGCGCGCCCAGGCATACCCGGCGCCCTGGCCGCAGGGCACCACCACGGACACGCCCTGTTGAAAACAGGCGCGATGCAGTAAATCCGTCTGGACTTCATACGGCAGGGCCATATAGCTCGCGATCATTTGCGCCTGCTGGAATTCGGGCATGGAGAGTAATCGTCGCTGGAGAAGAAGACTCTGCTCCTGTATCCACAGGGCGGAACAGGCCTTTCGCCGTGCCTGGACCCTCTTTCGCAGGCGCGCCTTTTCGGGATGCGGCATGGTTGCGTTCATTGCGCGGCCTCCTTTCGGGCGTCCTGCCAGGCCTGCATCCGTTTACGGATAGTGATTTCGTAGCCCTGGTCGGGGGGATCGTAATAGGTCCGACTGGTGGGGATGTATTCCTGGTCCACAAAATGCCCGGCATAGTCGTGGGCATATTTATATTTTGCGGCTGATTTTTTTACCGGCTTGTTGCGCAGGTGCTCCGGCACCGGGAGGGTTCTTCCTTCCTTGATATCCGCGGTAGCGGCGTCAATCGCCAGGTAGGAGGCATTGCTTTTCGGCGCGGTGGCCAGATAGGTGGCGGCCTGCGCCAGGACGATGCGGGCCTCGGGCATCCCGATGAACTCGACCGCCTTCATCGCCGCAACGGCCAGGGTCAGGCCACGCGGATCGGCATTGCCGATATCTTCCGACGCCAGGATAATCAGTCGACGCGCAATGAAGCGGGGGTCCTCGCCCGCGTAAAGCATCTTGGCCAGCCAGTAAACAGCCGCGTGCGGGTCCGAGCCGCGCACACTTTTAATGAAGGCGGAGATGGTGTCGTAATGACCATCTTCATCACGATCATAGGTCACCGCCTTTTTCTGGATGGATTCTTCCGCCGCTTCGCGCGTGATGTGCACAGCGCCGTTTTTGTCGATCTGACTGGTCAGGGCGGCAATCTCCAGGGCATTGAGCGCCTTGCGCGCATCGCCTTCGGAGACGAGGGCCAGATGAAGAAGCGCGTCCTCATCCGCGGTCACCCCAAGATCGGCCAACCCCGACGCATGGGTCAGGGCCCGTTGCAACAGGCGGATGACGGCCTCGACATCCAATGGTTCGAGCTGGAATATCTGTGAGCGGGACGTCAGGGGGGTATTGATAAAGAAAAGGGGATTATGGGTGGTGGCGCCGATCAGGGTAATGGCCCCCTCCTCAACAAAAGGCAGCAACACATCCTGCTGCGCTTTGTTGAAGCGGTGGATTTCATCAATAAAGAGGATGGTTTCCTGTTGCTTATGCCGCTTGCGATACTGGGCCGTTCCCAGCAATTGCCGAAGAATGGCCACATTGGCCAACACCCCGCTGGTCCGTTCAAAACGACGGTTGGTCGCGAGCGCAATGACCTCCGCAAGGGAGGTCTTCCCACAGCCGGGTGGACCATAGAGGATCAGACTGCCCAGTCGGTCGGCCTCAATAGCGCGGCGCAGCAGTTTACCGGGGCCCAGGATATGGTCCTGCCCAAACACCTCGTCCAGGGTTGCCGGACGCATACGGGCCGCCAACGGACGCCGCATATCAGCGATGCCGTCTGGGCGCAATCCGTTCTGTGCTGTTTCGTGCTGTTCAAACAAGTCCATGTCCTACCTTCCGGAGTATAAAAAAATACCCCACCATAGCCGGTATAGGGCGGATCTCTGATCCGAAGATCAAAGTGGGTGCCATGTCCATCAAATCATTGTCATTCGCAAGCGAAGCATCAAATCATTGACAGAACTTCAGGCTCCCGTTTTAACGGTGTTGGGTCAGAGTAAAAGCCCGTCACGAACAAGGCAGGGTATTTTTATATTGTTCCGTTCCGAAGGCATCCGCCTCCTGAACGGCACGGAACAAATCATGAACCCCAGTTGGTAAAGAACAATCGCTGCCTGTCAACAGGATCAATCAGTCGATGACGCTGTCGGCATCCGGGGGGACGCTGCATCAAACGATGCTGGTTAACGGGTTGCAGGTTGCAGGATGAGCACAATGTTTCAGCGGGAACCAAAAGGCGATTCCCAGGTTGTGTTTTTCTCGTCACCACAGGCCCGACAAGCAGGCCCAGCAGCATTAATATCAAGGTTTCAAGCCACATTATATGTGTGGGGTTCATACTCTGCCTTATTCAAAAATCATCTTGCTATTCATACTTTTTCTGTCCACTTGCAGATGGTTTTTTCTCAGCTCTCTCTGATCTCCAGATCAAGCGCTTTCTGCAAGGCTCTCTTTACTTTGTTATGGTACCTGTTCGCATCCTCATCTGTCAAGGTACGATTTGCGGATCGGTAGGAAATTGTGTAGGCCATGCTTTTCTTTCCTTTGCCAATGGCGTCGTTTTCAAAAATGTCAAACAACCGGACCGCTTCAAGTTCCTTGGGGGCACTGTCGCGGATCACGGCCAGGATGGATTCGTGACGCAGGTTCTGGTCCACGACCAGGGCCATATCCCGCTCAATGGGGGGAAAGGCGGGCACATCATGAATGACCGGAATGTCAAAGATATGTTCCAACAGCGGGTCCATGACCAATTCGGCTATGGCCACCGGATCATGAAAACGCCATTGCCGGGCAATAGACCTGTTGACAATGCCCATTTTCCCCACCGGGTTCTCATTAATAAGCATCTCAATGGCATACCCTTCTTGAAAACAGGGCGAAACACAGGTTTTGAATGACACCTCCGCGGTCTTCTGTTCCTTGAACAGGGTCTCCACCAGCCCCTTCATCCACAGAAACAATTCCGCCGATGTAAGCGCGCTACGCTTGTTCATGGCATCCCGGCCAACCGGTCCCATGAGGCCCAGGGACACATGCTCCTGCTCACGAGTGCTTCCATCAGGATTTTTGAAGAAAACACGCCCCATTTCAAAAAAACACGCCTCTTCAAGCTGGCGCGCGCGATTGTGCCCCAGCGATTCCATCATCTGCGGAATAAGCGAGGTGCGCAACACCGACTGGTCCATACTGATGGGATGCGGCAGCACAATCCGCTCACCCTGGTCATCGGCGCCAAAAATATCGAGCACGCGTTCGGAGACCAGGCTGTAGTTCATGATTTCCCGCAACCCGAGTCCTACCAGCGCATTACGCAACCCGGAAGCCGCCTTGACCTTTCGGTCGTCCGCCTCGGGAATGATCTTTGTCTGGGGCGGTGGCGCCGGAATCCGGTCCAGGCCATGTATGCGCGCAAATTCCTCTATCAGGTCCACTTCGCGCTCCAGGTCGCCGCGGAAGGTCGGGATATCGACCATGCAGGTGTCGTTCCCGGGGGAAACAACCGAAAGCTCCAGCGCCTCGAACACCCGTTGCATCGCTTCAAGGGTCGTCTCAAGACCCAGCAAGGCCTCCAACCGCTCCTTCCGGCAGGATACCTGACATGAGCCTTGCGGCTTCGGATAGGCGTCCACCACCCCCTTCGCGCATTGCGCATCCGCCAACTCGACCATCAGCATGGCCGCCCGGCGACTGGCCCACTCGGCGTTATTGATGTCCGTCCCACGCTCGAAACGATACGAGGACTCGCTGGACAGGCCCAGTTGACGGGAGGTGGCACGGATCGGGTCCGGCGAAAAATGGGCGCTCTCAAGCAATACCGTGCGGGTCGTTTCCTTGATCTCGCTATCCGCGCCGCCCATGATGCCCGCTATGGCCATCGGCTTTGCGGCATCGGCAATCACCAGCATGTCGGCGGACAACTCCCGTTCAACATCATCCAGGGTGGTCATTTTTTCACCCGCGCGGGCGCGACGGACCACAATGCGGCCCTCCGCAAGCAAGGTCTGATCAAAGGCGTGCAACGGTTGCCCACATTCCAGCATGACAAAATTGGTGCTGTCGACGATATTGTTGATCGGACGAACCCCCGAAAGCTGCAGCCGCTTTTTCAGCCATCCGGGTGATTCCGCAATCTTCACCGCCTTTAGTATGCGTGCCGTGTATCGGGGACAGCGGACCTCATCCTCCATGGTGACCGTGGTCAGTTCCTGCGCCGACTCCGAAATCTCTTTCAGGCTGATTTCTGGTTTCTTTAATGTCGTTCCATACAATGCCGCTACTTCGCGCGCGATGCCGATCATGCTCAGACAGTCCGGTCGGTTCGGGGTAATTTCCAGGTCCAGCACGGTCTCCGGCGGCCCCAGGATGTCGGAAAGCGGGGCGCCGGGTACGCTATGGGTATCCAGCACCATCAGCCCCTCATGGTTATCCGAAAGGCCCAGCTCATCTTCCGCACAAAGCATGCCCTGCGACTCAACGCCACGTATCTTGGCCTTTTTCAGTTTTAATCCTCCGGGAAGCGTCGTGCCCACTGGCGCAAAGGGATACTTTCCATGCAACGCCACGTTGGGGGCCCCGCATACAACCTGATAGGCCGCGGTCCCGTCCGAAACGGTACAAACACTCAGCTTGTCGGCATCCGGATGCGCGGCCAGTTCCGTCACCTCGCCCACCACAACACCCGCATAGTCAGCGCCAACAATCTCAATGCCTTCCACTTCGATCCCGCAAAATGTCAGCTTATCAGCCAGCCCCTCTATGGAATCATCGAAGTCTACATAATCTTTCAGCCAGCAAATCGGTACTTTCATATTTCCATCCTGCATTGGTTCATCGTCAGAATGCACCTGTATAGCTCACCTTCCCCTCAGCTTCCATTACAAAATTGAGAAAAAACAAAAAAGACACGGGGAATGAACCTCATTCACTGCTTCATTATTCGTTGGAATATTTTTTACTGACCTCTGGCTTCCGACCTGTTGGGTTGTGAGCGAGCCCACTTTGGACTATTATATGGTTGTCTATTACCCGACAGGGTAAAACATGAATAGCCGCGGGTGCAACCCGCGGTCCGGGATAAACAGCACATAAATCCCGAATGGGACCTAACCACCTAACCACCTACAACCTAATCACCCCAGGAATGATTCGTCTTAACTCCTCCCGCAAAATCCGCTATTATCTGAGCATGAATATGCGAATTATTTTTTATGTGGGTTGCGTTTTGTTGTTGGGACGGATGGCATCGGCAGAAGTGGCGCCTACGCCCGATGGGAAAGGCGTAGTTACTTTTTCGTACGAAACAAATATCGGCTATGGCAACGAACTTTTTGTCGTGGGCAACCATCCTGACCTGGGCGCGTGGAACCCGGTGCAGGCGCGAAAACTGTATTGGACTGCCGGAAATGTCTGGACGGGAAATGTGGCCGTTACCGACAATAATGACCTTGAATACAAATATATAGTTCGTACGAATGACCAAACTAATTACTGCGACGAAGGCAACGTCCAATGGATGGAAGGCGATAATTTGCAGATCAGCCTTCCGGCGCGATCCAACGCTCCATATTCCGGCAAAAACGTCTATTATTATTCCGGGTGGACGAATGCAAGTCTTCTGTACCAATGCGGTGCCGATACGAATTGGCATGATGTCGCTATGCAGCGCTTGCGCGATGGCCGGACACCGACGGAATCTTTATATCGGGCTGAGCATTTCGGCAAAAGCGGAGAACGCCTCGTGTTTGTGCCGCACGGTTATGCGTCCGGCAATCCGGAAGAACAGTGGGATCACTGCCCCATTTCGGGCATTGACGATTACTTTACTTCCCTGGATGTCTTCCTGCTCCAGGATGGACAAATCTACAACTATTGGCCCCCCGCTGAAGCCACGCCCAGTACCATTGTCACCCAGTATATCGGGTCCTTTTATGAACCGACGATCTCCGCCCGATATGTGCGCGTCTATATCCCTCGCAATTATCAACAAAACAACTGGAAACATTACCCGGTGCTTTATATGCACGATGGCCAAAACGATTTTCGCCCCGGGGGCGTCTTTGGGTGTTGGGACGCGGAAATTACCGCGGACGATATGATCAGCCTGGGCCTCATGCGCGAAACGTTGATCGTCGCAGTGGATAATACCGATAATCGCCTCCAGGAATACCTCGCCCCTACCGATAGTTATAGCGGAAACACCGGAACAGCCGACTTGTATTTGAAGTTCCTGGCGGATAATGTCAAACCCTATATGGACTGGAATTACCGTACGCTCCCGGACCAGGAAAATACGGCCACGCTGGGGTCCTCCTTTGGCGGCATCGTCTCTATTTATCTTGGACTGGGCAGTAATGTCTTTGGGAAGGTCGGTGTCATGTCTCCCTCTTTCTGGGCCGTGCCAAATTTTATCGAACAATATATCGAACAAGGTGATTCATCCGGTTTACGCATCTACCTGGATTGCGGAACGGATGAAGATGGCGGGGGAGATGCCGATATGTTTCCGCTGGTCTGGGAGGTCTATAACCTCCTCATGGCCGATGGCCATGTCGTAAACGATACACTCAATGTCCAAATCGGTTGCGGACATCCGCACAGCGAATGGGCCTGGGCTGATCGCCTCTATATGGCGGTCAATTTTCTGCTCAACGCGCGGGATGAAGCCAACCTTATTGTCCAAAACGACGATCCTCCTCAAGCGACGGGAGAAATGTCCGCTTCGAATTTCGATGTAACCTTCACCGCCTACAAGGGGTTCGACTATCTGCTCCAACGCACCACATCTTTGCTCTCTCCTGCCTGGAACAATGTGGCAACGGGACGCTTAAACGGTCTCATGTGGGATTCGCTCCAACTCACAGATTCCAGCAATGCCACTTCAACCGGCGCATTCTATCGGGTTGAAAGCATATCGCCTTCCCCATAAATTCAGAACTCCTTACCGCGTGGAAGTTGAATGGACACCTTCTTTCCTGGCGGTGTTTGCGGGTGGACATAAACGCCCCGGTTATAGTGCAACCCCTATAGATAGTGCCATATGTATTGTTTATTCCTGACCGCGGGTGCAACCCGCGGAACCGTGACCTCCCCCATGCCAACCCCGAATGGGTTGTACGATAACGTCGATTAGAATGCTCCAGAGACTGTTTTGGCGAATAGACGTGTCATTTCTATTTTCCAGGCGCACGATCTCTTTGACGCTGCGATTACAGCAGGAAATATCACTGCCATGATTGAAAAATCGCCCACAATGATCCGGCGGTGCCGCTGACCGGCGTGTAGAAATGACTGGCGAGTGCGGATGGCAATCTTGGGGCCCGATCAGCCGAAATGGGTCATTTTTCCAATGATTGGAACTTTTTTACGTGTTTTTTCCAATGATTGGAAACTTTTGGGCCGATTTTTCCAATCATTGGAAAAAAATTCAGTCGTTTTTCCAACCATTGGAAACTCCCGGAGCGAAAAAAATCTCCGCATTTTTTGTAACAAGCGCAGGATTTTCTTTCTCTGTGTTCTCCGTGTACTCCAGTGACCAACGGGAACGGGTGGTTCAGCTTCTTTTTATACCACCCGCTACGCTGGAGGGCACAGAGGGCACGGAGATTCAGAACTCCTTACCTCATGGTATTTAAAGTGACATCAGAGATTCGGAGGGCCCGGGGGCACCGCGGGTTCTTTTGGGATAGACGGGGCACGGGTACAGGCCGGCTCGATGGGAATCTCGCCTCCAGGGGTCATGTTTGTACAGCAAACCTGGAGGGCGGCTGCGATGCACGTTGAAGCCGGAATGCTTCCAGCTCATCAGCATGTCGGCGCGTTTGCGTCGTAGATGTTTCATATTTGCCGTAGTCGGTGAAAATGGCGTTTTTCCAAGCATTGGAAACTTTTGAGCTGGTTTTTCGGTTCTTCTGGGTTTTTCAAGGATAACATTATCGCATTAATTCCCTCATTCTTCATCGGGCCGCGCAACCCACTCGCCCTTGGAAGGGGCTTCGCACTTGGCTTGGGGCCGGTGGCCCCGAGGCCGTCACCCACAAACCCATGCGCCCCGGATGGGTCGCCCGAACGTCCCTTAATCAGCTGCCGTGATTATCCACAAACATACCGCTCATCGAATGGCATATCATGCTTTTTCAGAAAGACGACAAGCTCATCTTTTGAGCCTAATTGCCAGCTAATCCGCCTATTATTTCGAGCGACCCATCCGGGGCGCAACATCATATTTTCTGGCGAGCCCATCAAAGCTCATGTTGAGCATCACTGCGTCGTGTGGGATGAGCAGGTATTTCCACGGCTTGCCGCCGTTGGCGGCTGTAAATTTTGAAGCCCCGGTACAATAATTCAGTGCGGCCTGAGCCTTTTTCTGAACCTCTTCCGAATCGATATCGCGGGCGATTTTGGTTTCGACCATGAAAATGGCGTCTGCTGTTTCCACCACAAAGTCCGGCTCATACCGCTGGGTGTTGCGATTGTAGTAAATGTAGAACTGATTGCGGGCCGGACGCAGCCATTTGAGCACCTGACGATCCTGTTCCAGCAGGCAGGCGAAGTCCTTCTCCGTTTTGGAGTCGAATTTGTAGAGTGAATGACAGGATTTTTCGAACCCGCCAAACACTTTTGAGGGAATCGCGGAGGTGGGCTGAATGGTTTCTTTGAAATCGTGAATCCGGTCAGCCGTCTGCTTCTCAAAGTTGTGCTCCAGAATTTCGACAAAGCCGTAGACCTTCGGCTCTTCGTATTCCGGTTCTTCCAGATAAAAGTGCGGCATCATCTGCGAATAAATCTGATCGGCAAGGTCCCGCTTGTGATACTGCACTACATTTTCGACTTCCGGCCCCTTTAAATAAGACTTCAGTTTCGTGAGAGCCTGCCGGGCCAGCTTGAACAGCAGTTCGGACTGTTCGTCGTAATCCACCTCCGGCTTGTTCAGCATCTCATTCACAATCAGGTTATCCATCCGGTCGGGCACAATGCGACCGGAACCGGTCACGCTGTCCACCTCATTACTTTGCAGAGCCCGGCGGATAATTTCTTCCGAAACCGGCTGGAACTGAATCGGGTCTGTATTCAGATCGAAGTCATGGAAGCCCGACTTCACCTCGCCCTTCTGCTGCACCATGATCTTCGGAATTTCAACCGTCTGCCGGATGAACTCTTTGATGATCGCCTCATACCGTGTCTCGGCTTCTTTAACACGATCTTCGGCAAACAGATCCCCGGCGTACGCCACGCGCACCTTACGCATGGCCTCGGCTTTCACTTCCGGCTTTTTCAAATCCTGAACCGACCGGGCGACGGTATTCAACGAAGGAATCATCCGGTACAGCGTGTTATCCACCTCCAGCTTGATCTCCGCCGACTTCCGCTCCTCCGGCGATTCGATCTTCGCGATTTCCGCCCGTTGCGCCAGCTGCTGTTCCTGCCAGACGGTCGGGGCGGTAATCACTTCTTTGGGCTCGCTCAGCGCGGCTGGATCAATCTCGATGATGTTTTCTTTACGGATGATAGAATCCGGCGCGTTGGCCGCATCCACAATCTCTTGAAACCGGTCATGGGCGATAATGGTCAGCTTATCGACCTTCGCTGCCCCGGTGCGTTTGCCGTAGGGAAGCCGGAGCCCACGGCCAATCGTCTGTTCGCGAAGCGTGGTAGAAGCCGCTGTGCGCAGCGGAATGATCGTGTAAAGGTTCGTCACGTCCCAACCTTCCTTGAGCATATTGACATGCACCACGATCTCAATGCGGTTGGACGGATCTTCCAGCGTCAGCAACTGCTGAATATTTTCCTCTTTCTCGGAACCGCGCTGGTTCGAGTGAATTTCCATCACCTTGTCGGCATAACGCCCCTCGAAAAAGGCGTTCGATTGGATCAGCCCCCGAAGCTGTGCGGCATGGTCGGTATCTTTGGCCACGACCAGCACAAACGGCTTCACAAAATCCGTCCGGCTGTCACGGGCGTAAATATCCAGCGCGTTTTTGGTGTCCTCATGGATGCGGATACCGTCCTCCAGCTTGATCCGGTCGAGCTCTTCATCGGAGATGCCCCTCGGATCAAAATTCTTGCGGGTCGCCACGGCAGGTTCTTTCACAAAGCCGTCGCGAATCGCCTTGGCCAGTGAATATTCATACACCACGTTCTTGAACTTATCGGCTCCGCTGTTGCGCTCAACCTGCGGTGTAGCCGTCAGCTCCAGCCCGAGAATCGGCTTCAGCTCATTGATCACAGCCATCCCGCGTTCCGCCCGGTAGTGGTGGCTTTCGTCCATCAGCAGAACCAGATCGGGAAGCCCCGCCAGATGGTTGAAATAGGAATCGCCCAGACATTCCTGCAACCGCTTCATACGCGGCTCTTTGCCGCCCCGGCTTTCCGCATTCAGCTTGGAAATATTGAACAGATTGATCGTCACCTCGGAGAACAGGTCACTGTAGCCGGACGACTCATAATTATCGCCCGTCACCACACGCGGCGGACGGGTGGCAAACTCGCCGATCCCCTTGAAGACATACTTCGGATGCGTCGGCTGAGAGAAATCAACAATCAGCTTGTTGTACACCGTCAGATTCGGGGCCATCACAAAAAAGTTTTTGATACCTTTTTCGAGGTAGAGGTAGGAAATGAACGCTCCCATCAGACGGGTTTTCCCCACGCCGGTCGCCAGCGCAAAGCAAAGCGACGGGAACTCGCGCTCAAAATCGGCACAGGTTGGATAGAGCTTCCGAACCTTGGAAAGCTCTTCGGCCAGGTCTACCTCTTTGTTCAGCTCCAGCGATTCCGCCAGAATGGAAAGAATCTCAAGGCTCTCCGCCTGCGGAGCACGCAGACTCAACCGGCTCCGGATGGTGTTGGCTTTGGCGTTCATAAACTCACTTTCCCCTGTCTGAAAAATTTTCCATAATTAACCTACCCATGTCGGGTTTTTCATATCATCAATGTCGGGTTCACACTCAAAATACACAAACGCAAACTCCATCTAACCAAATACTTAGCGACATAATTTATCCACCTAGACAAACCATGTCGGGTTCATGTCGGGTTCACTTATTCCTTTGTGTCGGGTTCATGTCGGGGTGGCAGTTTAATAACGTAATACGTGTGCTGCCCGGTCTCTCCAACGCGCTCAAAAACCTTCAGGCTCACTAATTCTCTCAAATCCCTCAGTGCCGTCCGATCCGTCACCCCAAAGGCATCTCTGTACATCTTATTGGTAATGCGGCCTTCCTCTTTAACTGCGCGAATGGCCTTTAGCTGCCGCTCATTCAACCCCAGCCCGGCAAGCACCTCATCCGTCAGCCAGTCGCGCCAGATCGTCGTCACAAAATGGGGCCCGCTCTGCCGGAAAGCAGGTTCAGGCAGCCCCGCCTCACGGCAATCGGCGATCATATCGGTAGTTCCGGTTCCTGCCTTTTCAACATACTGAACCCGGAACAGCGGTTCGGCGATCAGCGGATTGTGGGGCATAGGCCCATGCGGTTCACGGAGCAGTTCCGGTGTGAGTCCCGCAGGCAGTTCGCCGGGATTCCAAACCTCGATCCGGTCGGCAAACAGCAGAACCTGAACAAACCCCGTGCTGCGGTAATCCCGGTGTGCCACCGCATTTACCACCGCCTCGGTAATCACAGAACGGGGAATCTCAAATTCAATGGGGACTTGTGTTCCATCGGCGCGCGTACCGACCCGACGGTCGATCTTGGCCAGCACAAACTCAACAGCCTGATCAATCACCTCGAACAGCGTCCCCTCATAGGGTTGCTGGGAGGCGATTGGCTTTCGTTTCTCCGTTCCGTGAAAATGGAAACAGTGAACCTGCGCGTTATTAAAAAACCGGCGCGGCTCCTTGCCGAACAGCAGAACCGCCGCATTCACGGGCAACCCATCGCGCAGCAGATTGAAATGCTGCAAAACCGCCTGCGGCTCCCGCGAACCCTTCAACCGCAACCGCCCCTTCGCCTCAGCGGTAGCAACAAACTCCGCCACTTTGCCCGCGTCAATGTCGGAAAGAGACGCACCCGCACAAGCCGTATCGTCGAATGGTGTCGTCCGCAACGCGCCGTCGCGTTCCAGCAGATCCACCAAACTGGCGTACAGCTCGCCGATCAATCCGGGCGTATCGGTAAACCGGCGGCGCATCACCTGCTCTCCAACCTTGCGGACCAGCGCCTGCATCTCCGGCTCGCGCCCTGCATCCTCGTCGCCCTTCACAAAAACCAGCCGTTCGCATCCGGCGGACACCGCGCGGTCAAACTCCAGCTCGACCGGTGATTTTCCCGCGCTGTTTTTCGCGCCGTACCGGTTCCCCAGAATTCCGATGAACACATCGCACCGATCAACCTCCGGCAAATAGACATCATCGGACTTCCGATCACGGGCCGGCAGGTCTTCGAACAGGAACACCTCTTCGACAAACCGGCCCAGCAGCGGATCATGGAGGATAAACTCCTTCACCGCCCGCCGTTCCTCGGCCAGTTCCTTCTGCGCCGAACTGACAAATATTCTCAGCTTTTTCATATCATCCCTGTTCCTGTCCTGCTTTCCCTTTTTGTGATTTTTTGTGCCTTTTCGTGGCTAAAACAACTCCTGTTGATTCGGGTTCTTATTGCCGTGCTGCCTCTGTTTGCCGGATTTCTGACGTCCGTCCTCTGACTTCTGGCCTCTGTCTCCCGGCCCTTCGGGCACAAACTCTGGCGCGGCGGCTTCGTCGGTTAAATTCACAATGTTCAGGCTGTAGTCCTCTTTGCCGAATTCGCAGCGACCCATCAGCATCGCTGGAATCTTTTTGACCTGAATATTCGGGTGACGGGTCTCGCACCCGGCGCTGTACTTCTTGCAGCAGATCAAGAGGTGTTCGCCCTCCGCCATCTCTTCGGCAATCAGATCGAGCATCGCGTGGGTGACGTGATTGGTCGTGGTAAAAACAAAATCCTGCTCGGTGGAAAATCCCTGCTTCCAGTAGCACTCCGCATCGGGCCGATAAGTAAAGCCCTCCTGCTTCGCCATCGCCGCCGCCAGCATATCGGCATTGTACTCCTCGGAAATGATGAAATTGCCGTGGGCATCCTGTTTGAGCAGACTCGGAGCCAGATCGTAATATTTGAACCCGCCGCCGCCCTTCCAGTCGACCGCTTTGGAAATCCCGCCCTGATCCGTCCCGTCGCACACCTTCTGCAGGCGCGGCACACAATGCGTATCGCAATGATCCCCCAGCTCAATCCCGATCCACTTCCGCCCCATCTTATGCGCCACCGCCGCCGTCGTGCCAGAGCCGAGGAAGGAGTCGAGTACCCAGTCGCCGGGGTTGGTGGAAATCTCAAGTACACGCTGAATAAGGCTCTCCGGTTTAGGGGTTGCGAAAGGATCCGTTTTGTTAAATGAAATAACCTCTCTTTTAGCCGTTTGATTATTACCAACATCTTCATGTCTCCAAACTGTTGTTGGTACTGTCCCCTCTCGTACTCTATCAGCAAATTTTTTCAACCGAGGTACTGGATTTCTTCCATCCTTTCCCCACCAAAGAAGATTATCCGCAACATTTCGTTCGTGTGAATTTTTATCAAAGGCCCAAACCCTGATTGGTTTTGGCCAAACCTCTTTGCCTGTATTGGGATTTAGTATTGGATAATATAGATTGGGTCTCTCGTCTTTTGATTTTGCACATGTATAATCTGCCGAACTCCACATACCTCTCAAATCATTATCTGGATTCTTAAAATTTTTCTCTTGTTTTTGGCTACGCGCCAATAAACTTGGTCTCCATATTTCTTTATTTTTAGAGAACAATAGAATGTGATCATGATTCAAGCTCAGCCATTTTGCATCGTTCTGAGGCGAGAATTTTTTTTCCCACATCACATTCGCTACAAAATTATTCCGCCCGAAAATCTCATCACAAAGCACCTTCAGATAATGACACTCATTGTCATCAATCGTAATCCACAGCGACCCGTCATCGGACAACAGATTACGCAAAAGCACCAGCCGGTCACGCATGAGCGAGAGCCAAAGCGAATGCTCAACACCGTCGTCATAATGCTCAAAGGCCGAACCAGTGTTGTACGGCGGATCGATATAGATGCACTTCACCTTACCGGCAAACTTTTGTTCGAGGGCTTTCAGGGCGAGCAGATTGTCGCCATGAATCAGCATATTTTCCGAATGCGGATCGCCATAGGACTTCTCCGGATCTTCAATCAGAATCCTCGGCTCCAGCACCGCCTGCTCATCCTTCCCGATCCAGGTTAATTCCAGCTTTTGCTTTTTACTCATCTCAAATCCTTATTCTCAACTGCGAATGAACGCCAATGGCCGCGAATGTTCTTTGCCACAAAAAATACAAAAATTCACAAAATTATTCTGTGTCGGGATCCTCACCATACGCCTCTTTCCAGCATTTTTCCAACCCTTGGAACTCCTCTGTGCCTCTGCGCCCTCTGTGGTTAAATTCTCCATCTCTTTTTTCCAATGATTGGAAAAATTCATCGTCATTCTTCCAAGGGTTGGAACCCACTAAAAATCGATTCTCCAAACCGAGGTGGCCTGCCTGGCCATCCAGTTCTGCAACGACGCGATTTTTTCGGTGTTCCATTCAGCATAGTCTTCAGCAATTTTTCTTGTGATGGCGAACGGGCTTTCTTCATACGCCGTTTTTTTGATCGGGTACGCCTGATTACCGATTTCCCGATTCGGCTTGGTCTCCATAAGCGTCATGTTTCCGAGGCGATAGATAAATTTTTCATCCCGATGCTCATCATAATCGGTCCATGCTTCACCGGGATGTTCCGGGAGAATATGCTCTATACTGTATTTGTCGCTGGCCGAATCATAGTCCGCATGGCTTACATGGCGCTCAAGACTAAACAGGATGAACCGTACTACATTTTCATTCCGACTGCTGGTTGTTCGCAATTCTTTATCGGCGAATGCCGCTTTGAATTGGGCATCTTCCGGATAAATCCGTTTCAGCTCGTCGAGGGCTTGTTTGGAGCTAATATTTCCGCGTGATATCTTGACGGCAACATCGTTATAAACCCGCTCCTGTTCATTGGTTTGCATATTGCAAATGACGTTGTACCGGAAAGAAATTACACAGACCGCTCGAAGCACCCGGTTGAATCCATCGTCTTTTTCCGCAAACGCCTCATGCGCAGCTAACAGCAACGACAACGGCTGACGAACATTGAACATTTTCAATTGCTGTAACATCTTGCGCTGATCCCCTGTCCAGTGATCCGCCTGCGGTTCACGCAGTGCCGCATAGATATGAGCGTGAGAATCTAAACTGCGAATCAAGTCAAATGCAGCCTGTTTCCCCTGGATCTCTTTGCGAATGGTTTTGAATAGTTCTGCTTTTCGAACCAGTTTGTTCCGACTGTTCCAAAACGCCCTCAGAAACTCCGGAAAGCTTTCACTGCCTAATACGCCGACGATGCGTTCCCAGCGCTCCTCAATCGCTTTCATTTCATGTTCATGAGATCCTTCGCTATTAACCACAGAGAACAGGTAGTTTTTGAGAAGGTCAGTAGCAGATAACCGGACACCTCGGGAATTCAGTGTTTCAAAAACTTTAAAGGCATTCAGTTCATCCGTGACCGTGATCACCGTGAAAAACAGTCGATCAACAACCAAGTCCACAAAACGAGCGACCTCCGTACCGTCCTGTCCGCAATGGGCTTTGACAGCTGCCTTGAACCAGTCAAATGCTTTTCGCAGCAGGTGTTCTGATGCCCGCAATCCGCGCTGCGGGATTTTTTCCAGAGGAATCAGGTAATTCTGGTAAAAATCATTATTATGCCGATTCAACTTAAGCTTTGATCTGGGAATCAGAGTCACCGGATCGAGATATCCGATATAACTGTTCCTCAGTTGATCTTTGCGCTGGCGATTCTTTTCGGAATCCAATCCGGCCGCCGCAATATCTTCAAGATGCGAAAGGGCGGATAAAATCATCACACTGAGCGTTGTAATGCGCTGCTGGCCGTCAATGATGTCATACTGTTTATTGTCGGAAGACTGTAACACCAAATAGCCCATATAATGGGCGGGTTCTGGGTCTTCATCGAACAAGCCGATAATATCCTGCCACAAGTCATCCCACTCATCCGCCGTCCACGAATAATCCCGCTGGAACCGAGGGATTTGATAGGTCAGGCCATTGCCGAGTAATTTTCTGAATGTATTGTTTTCCGTATTAAAATTCATGCTTGCCATAATTCACCTCGTTTTTCGGCTTTATACCACAGACCAATCCCTGTGTGTCATCCAATTCTGCTTCACCATCTTGATTTCAATTTGCGTCCATCTGCGGTCAAATTCTCTTTCGTTTTTCCAACCCTTGGAACCCCGCTGTGCCTCTGCGCGCTCTGTGGTTCATCTTTTTCCAATGATTCAACATCCTGCCACCATTCTTTTCCTCCGCACAGTCTTTTCAGTGTTCTCCTCTTTGCCGATTACGGTTTTCAATGCGGGCGCGGGTCATGCGTTCGCGCAGACCGCCTTCGTTCAGGAAATCCTGTTCCAGCTTGCGAAGCTGCTGATCCAGCAAGTAGTTGGTCTGGTGAATCAGGCAAATGATGACATTTGCCCGGACTTCCGCCGGACGGCTTTCAAAGGATCGGAAGGTGTCGTAGGTGATAACGGGAGACTTATGGGACATGCGGGACGTATTTGGCTGCCCATGCGTCGCCTTGGTCACTTTCGTCCCGTCTTCGTTCAGTTGAATTTTCCCGGTTGCCAGATTGCGCACAAACAGAGCTTCCTTGCTGTTTTTGTTCCACTCGATGGCCTGCCGGGTGCGCAGGAAGTCGCGATAGTCTTCGAGCAGTTCTTCGAGACTGGCGCGGGCGACATTGGTCAGCTTGAGCTCGGTTTCTTTGGATGTGCCGGAGGCCATGCTACCTTCGATGATGTTCTGTTTTCCGCTGCGGGCGGCCTGCACCATCTGATCAATGGTGCGGTCATATTTTTGGAATAAATCCCGGCAAAAGACCACGGTGGCATCATAAACCACGACCGACCGCTGATAAGAGAGCAGATCCTGATAGCCGCCATGCGCTGGAATAAAACCGTTGTCGCTCATTGTACCCTCCACCCGATGCGCATCAGTTCTTTCGAGAATGTCTGCTGTTTCAATCGCGCTTCAACGGTTTCGAGCAGGGTTTCCTTCTTCTGATCCACCTCGTCCTGCGACTGAAAGAGGTTCATCCGCATTTCGTTGCGCAGGCCTTCCAGTTTTTTGGCCTGACGCTGAAGCAGCACCTTTTTCTCCAGCGTTCCCGCCGTGCGGGCTTCGGCCTTTTTGGTTTTGATGTCTACGTCGAGCTGTTTGAGTTTGATCTCCAGGCTGGTCTTTACATCCTCCGCCCATTTTTCGAGCTTGCCCATCTCCTCGTCAAAAAAGACCGCGTTCCGCTCGGAGATTTCACCCAGCTTCTCTCCCTGAAGTTTTTCGATTATTTTTGCGATTTTTGTGCTTTTTGTGGCTAATCCCGCCCCGACCTCTCCATTCAAATCAAACAGTCTCTGGCATTGCTCCTGATCCAGTTCCTTCCCGCTATCGGCGAGCGCCCCGAACAGGATGGTGTCTTCGGCTTCCAGTGCGCTGACGGAGAAGAACTGTGCAGTCAATACGCCGCTTTTCCCGACCAACGGTTTCAAAATACTGATGTTTCGTCCGCTACCGGTGTAGTCAAAGGTGATTTCAACCGGCTCCAGCTCCCGTTCCTTGGCTTCCTTGACCAGCTTCTGCGCCAGCGGATGGTTCAGCCGGTATTGATGCCCGGCCTCCAACTCTCTGATTTTGGAGCCGGATTTCAGGCAATAGGTTTCTTTTTTGTGTTTGAAGCACAGCTTCTCATCATCAAATTCGGCCTGTCCGTCGAGCAGATGCCGGGTCATACGCCAGAGCAGCGCTTCATAGCGGTTGAGCGCCTCTTTGCTTTGCGCCTCATAGACCTTCAGTTTTTCCGCCACTTCACTGTCAAAATTTTCGAGCAGCTTCTGCCGGGTCTTTTTGATGGTTTCGTCTATCTCCGCCCCCAGCTCGGTCTGCAAGAGGTCGAAGGCCGTCTGAATCTGTTCCGGTGTGCGGCAGGATTGATAGATTTCGACAATCCGCTTTTCAAAATCCACGCCTGACTCAATGGCCCCGAGAACTTCATCCGATGCCCCGAATACCCCCTTGAACAGTTGGAACTTTTCGGAGAGCAGTTCGAATACCCGCTGATCGGCGGCATTGTTCCGGTTGAGGAAGTTGACGACCACCACGTCGTGCTTCTGGCCGTAACGGTGACAGCGTCCGATGCGCTGTTCAATGCGTTGCGGGTTCCATGGCAGGTCGTAGTTGACCACCAGCGAGCAGAACTGAAGGTTAATTCCTTCGGCGGCGGCTTCGGTGGCAATCATGACCTGTGCACTGTTCCGAAAGTGTTCTACCAGTGCGGCGCGGGTGTCGGCTGTACGCGAGCCGGTGACTTTATCTGTGCCCGCATTACGGGCTTTCCAATCGCTGTAAATCTGTTTGGCAATCGGATCGCTGTTGGTGCCGTTGAACAGGACGACTCTATCTTGATAGCCGTTTTCTGAGAGCAGTTGCAGGACGTAGTTCTGCGTGCGTCGCGACTCGGTAAAGATAATGGCCTTTTCTGCGCCGCCCAGCTCACGAGTCATTTTGAAGCCCGTCTTCAGCGCGTGAAGCAAGGCGTCTCCTTTGGCATTTTGCGTGATCTGCATGGCCAGCTCATAGAAGCCGCGCAGATCCTGAATTTCCTGCCGGATGGCCTCTTTTTCCTCTTCCGTCAGTTTTGCAGGAAGTTCTTCCTCTTCCTCGCCCAGTTCGTCCCGGAGTTCTTCCAGTCCTTCGACATCCGCTTCAAACAGCTCTTCTGCCTTGCTGAGCTTGGCATCCTCTTTCAGACGACGTTCCAGCTTGTTACCCAACGCGTCCAGTGCCCCGGCAATGGCAAAGGTTGAAGAGGCCAGCAGCTTGCGCATGATCAGCGTCATCAGCGAACGCTGACTGGCCGGCAGCGCCATTAAATTTTCACGGCGCAGGTATTCCGAAACCATTTCGTACAGCACCTCTTCGTCCGGGGTCGGCACGAAGTCCTGCGTGTAGGCCCGCCGCTCGGTGTATTTAATGTATTCCTGCACCTGCCGCCGCAACGTCCGCTTGCAGACGTGGAGCAACCGCTCTTTCAGATCATCGAATGAGTCGTCACCATTCAGACGCGAAAACTGCGCCTTGTAGCTTTTGAGATCCCCGAAGACATGCTCATCGATAAAGCTGATCAGCCCGAACAGTTCGAGCAGCGAGTTCTGCAACGGGGTTGCGGTCAGCAACAGCTTCGGGGCGTGCTCCAGTGCCTTCTTCAGCTCATTGGCAATCTTGTTGCCCGGCTTATAAACATTCCGAAGCCGGTGGGCCTCATCCATCACCACCAAATCCCACGGTACTTTGCGAAGGAACGAGGCCTTGTTGCGGGCAAACGGATAAGAGCAAATCACAATTTCATCGGCATCAAATGGATTTGCAGAACCTTGCTTAACCGCCTTATTGAAGCTGCCCGACTCCAGAATCTGCGAGGGAAGATAAAACTTATCCTGAAGCTCCTGAACCCACTGTTTCCGCAGACTGGACGGCAGAATCAGCAGAATCTTTCGTTTCCGCTCCGCCCATTTCTGCGCCAGCACAATCCCGGCTTCAATGGTCTTCCCTAGACCCACTTCATCGGCCAGCAGGGCTCCTTTTGAAAGCGGAGAGCGGAATGCAAATAGAGCCGCATCCACCTGATGAGGATTCAAGTCAACCTGCGAATCCATCAGCGTCGAAGCAATCCGCTCCACGCTGTCCGATGGACACCGTCGTGTCAGTTCATAGGCAAATAACTTTGCGTGATAGTCAGTAAGCATCCTTGTGATAAGAAATCGCTTTTCAGGCAGCGCGGGCACCCGCCCACTGATACTGGTCTGGAATAGCGTTTTCATGGGGAGAAGGTAGCTGATTGGGGGTTGAGGAGTCAAGACTAAGCGAAAGGTGCCCGGAGGGCACGACGGCATAGTAAAAGGGATAAAACAAGATAGAACTGCTCTGTCACGAGCGTTCAGCCGTTCGCGTACATCATCACGGGTTCGGTATCGTAATCGGGGAAAGGATCATCAAGCCAGGGCTCAGCCTGTCCGCCGTAGCCTATCGGCGAAGGAGGAATGATCCATTCGTTTCCGGGTGGCGCGCGGGATGGCACCACATGTACGCCTTGCTGCCATAATCCGAGATGGCGAAGTATGCGCTCGATTACGACTTGATCATCGATAAGAGAAACGATGCGCATTTCCTTCTGGCATTTGGGACACAGCAGCGGGTCGGCTTCCCATACTTTCTTTATGAGTTCGCGCCATTTTTTGGATCCGCCTTCGCCCTCTGGGCTACGGCGCGACAAGGGGGATGCGCCGCGGTTTGTGTTCCGATACGTCTATAATGTTGGGCGATGCGGCGGTTTCATCGAGCTTTTCGGCTTCCTCGGCGGCGAGCTTATCGCGTTGTCCGCGCATTTTGCCACTCCGCTTCGCTCCGTTGCTGCCACTTCGGGCAGCCTGTCTCCCTTCGGTCGGCTTTTTGGAGTACCAGCCGTAATAGCGCACGAGCTGAAAGCTCTTGTCGGGGATGTGAGACGTGATCGCCGCGATAAAGTCTAGTGGTGTGAAGATGCGGAAGTTGGCGTTGACCTTTGGGTTCATGCCGGAACGGTAGATGATCGTGCCATCCGAGGAAAGATGCATTTTTCAACAGAGAACGGGTTACGAATTTGTAACAAGCGCAGGATTTTCTTTCTCTGTGTTCTCCGTGTACTCCAGTGACCAACGGGAACGGGTGGTTC
>RZZM01000756.1 GCA_009929845.1 Spartobacteria bacterium | reverse complement strand
CGTCATACCTCACCTTCCTTTCCTAGGTGCACTTTTAGAATCATTCTTTTGCTGAATCTTGTCGTCAATCAAATCGTATATCTTCCAAAGCATAAAGAACGTTGCCCATCCAACAGATATAGCAGCGTCACCAAACACCCCGGCAGAGCATAAAATTAGAAATGCGAGAAAAAATCTCATACCTCACCGTCCTTTCCTGCTCCAGTACGCTCCGCGCCGGAGACGGCGGCGTTGGCCGTACTCAACACGGCAGGTCCAGTTCGCACTGGTCCACGTTGTCACCGAACGCCTTGCGCACCTCGCGCTTAGCCAGTTCATGCAGCCGGTCCTTAACCGTCCGCGCCGACTCGCCCGGTTCCAGCGATGCCTCAAGCGTCAGTTCGTGCCGCTTGTTAGAGAAGGTCGGGTATCCCGTGCTTCTCAGTTCTCCGTAGGTCACTGTCACTTTCTCGATCTTCACCTTGTCCTCCATTCTCCGCCCCACCCTGTATTGTCACAGTATTCGCATTTGTGCTTGCTCATTTTTCCGTCGTTTCCTGCGCCTTGAAATTCCGATCGAACCACGACTGAAACCGCCACCATACCTCGTGCCTCCAATTTGGTGTCCAGTCCGTCTTGCCGAGCGCACGGCATGAAAACAACGGCCCGTGATACGGGCTGTATTCCCATGTGTACTTTCGCCCGTCTATCAGCGCCGCACCTTTGTAAATAGCATGCGAACATTCCGGGCAGTAGTCGCAGTCGTAGTTATCGCATGACGCCGACGAACATGCGTGTATTTTTAGCCTGGTCGTCCTTTTCATACCTCACCCTCCTTGACGATAACCGGATGACAATACTTGTCTGGGCATCCGCGTATTTCGCGGGTCCCGCATATCCACTCAGGTTTTTTCCCATGTTGGCGCTCTCGGTATCCAACGCCCGGCGTAAATACTCCGGGGTCCGGTCGCGGCCAGTAGCAATCACGCCCCGGACATTCTTTGTCCGACACGTCCACAGTTTTCTTAATTTTCCTGTCTCTAATTTTCATGGTTCATACCTCCTGTCCCACGCCTCAAACGCGCGCCGCCTGTCCTCTTCCTCGTCGCCTGTTCGCCTTATCTCTCCGCA
>RZZM01000331.1 GCA_009929845.1 Spartobacteria bacterium | reverse complement strand
TAGAGTCCGAAGATTTTTGCCGCCTGGGTACTGGCGACATCCACGAAACGTTCCAATGAAATCCGTCCCTGCATCACCCCGTAGGTGAAGAGCAGGTTGACCCGGTCCTCGATCCCCGGCAGGCCGTTGGGTATCTTCGTGAAATCGTAGAGGCCCAGTTCCCGGCGGACAGCCAGGTCGATCGGGCAGTGGTCCGTCGCGACGGTATTCACTTCAAAGTCCCGCAGGGCCTTCCAGAGCATCCGATGGTTGCGCTTGTCGCGCAACGGCGGCGAAAGAATATACTTCGCCGCGGTATCGAAATCGGCATTTTCGAGCAGGGAGTGGTCCAGCAGCAGGTATTGGATGCAGGTCTCCACCCACAACTGCAATCCGCGGCGGCGGGCGCGGATGGCCTCCTTGAGCGATTCGTAGCAGGTGGTGTGGACAATATAAACCGGTACGTTATGCAGGGTGGCGAAAGAAAGCAGGTGGTGGACGCCCTCGGCCTCGACGAGTGGCGGACGGCTCCAATAATGCCATTTCGGCTCGGATTTGCCCTGGGCGATCAGCAGGCGCTGCATCTCGTCAATGATGGTGGCATTTTCACAGTGCGCGACCACCAGGGCGCCGAGTTCTTTGGCCAGTTTCAGGGTATGGAAGAGGGCGTAGTCATCCACGCCAATGGTTTTTTTGTAGGCCAGGTAAACTTTGAAGGAGGTGATGCCCAGGTCCACGATTTCCTTGAGTTGCTGTGCCTCCAGGTCGTCAAAACGGGTCACCGCCATATGATAGGTGAAGTCGCAGGGGCAATGCCCATGGCTCTTCCGGTTCCATTCCTCCAGGGTGGCCAGGGGTTCTTCGTCGCGATTGGGGCTGACAAAATCGATAAAGCAGGTGGTCCCGCCGCGCAGGGCGGCCCGGCCGGCGCTTTCGTAGGTGTCCTGCGCCTCGCAATCGGCCAGCGGCAGGTGGATGTGCACGTGCGGATCAATAAACCCCGGAAAGACATACTGATTGGTGGCATCCACAATCACCGTTCCGGGCGGCGCATCAAGGTTCAGTCCGATCCGGGTAATCGTTTCATCTTCGCAATAGATATCGGCCCGGTAACGGGCATTCGAGGTGATGACCTCGCCATTTCGTATCAGCAAACTCATGCCATTATCTCCTCACGCGCAAACCGGGCGGCCGCCTCGCGCAGTAACTCATCGCCCTTTTCAATGGCGGTTTCCAGGGTCATGCCCGATGGCATGGTGGCCTTCACCACCCGCAGGGCCGACGGACGGGGCGCGGCTTCGTCCAGGGTCACGCACCCGGCCAGCACCGCCGCACGGGTATGCGACGCGGCGGCCATCCGCGTGATCCCCTCCACAACCTTTCCCTGGAGCGACTGTTCATCAAATTTGCCTTCGCCGGTGATGACCCAGTCGGCATCGCGCAGGGCCGCCTCCAGCCCGGCCACCCGCATCACCTCGTCAATACCGGACACCAGCGAACCGTTCATAAACGCCACCGCGCCCGCCGCCAGCCCTCCGGCGGCGCCCGCGCCCGCGAGGTACCGCAGCGAGGTTCCCAACTGCGATTCGACCACATGCGCCAGGTTCGACAACCCTTCTTCGAGCCGGCGCACCATCTCCGGCGTGGCTCCCTTTTGCGGGCCGTACACCGTGGCCGCGCCCAGCTCCCCGCACAGGGGATTGGTCACGTCGCACAGCACCTTGACAGGCAGCGGAAGGCCTCCGGAAGACGGCGGCTCAATCCTCGCGATATCCTTCAGCGCGCCCCCGCCATACCCGACCGGCGCGCCTTCGCTATCCAGAAATCGCCATCCCAGCGCCATGGCCGCCCCCACGCCCCCGTCCACGGTCGCGCTGCCCCCCACCGTCAACATCAGGGCTGTCGCCCCCTGGTCCACGGCCTGCCGGATGAGTTGTCCGACACCAAACGTCGTAGTGAGCAGCGGATTCTGTTCGTCCGGTTCCAACAGGGTCAACCCCGCGGCCGCCGCCATCTCGACCAGGGCCAGGGACTGCTCGGGAAACCACGCATAACCGGCCTCCACCTCGCGGTCCGGCAGGGGCCCCATCACCGTGGCGGGCCGCCACCTCCCGCGCATGGCCGTCATCATCGCCTGGGCGGTGCCTTCCCCGCCATCGGCCATGGGCACGAGCTGGACCTCCAGGCCGGGAACGGCCTGCCGCAAGCCATCACGGACCAGCTCGCACGCCTCGACCGCGCTCAAGCGTCCCTTGAAAGAATCCATTGCAACAACAATTTTCATAGCGCCAACCCTTGGAGGGTAGCACACGGAACAATCATTGGCAACAAAAGGTACGATACATATTGGGTTCGTTATTCTGCATCATTTCAACGCCTGGCGGGTGACCCTGGTGACCACCACCGCGGCGAGGATGGTAACGGCCAGCATCCCGAACATGAGGATGTAATGACCGGCCCCGTGGTGTTCGACGCCACCGGCCACCCCGGTGAGGTGTTTGGCGACATATCCGTAGTAGACGCTGATGAAATTGGTCAGCGCCATCCCCGCGCACGCCGCCAGATAAGCGGAAAACGATACGCGAGTGATGCTCAACGAATAACTCAGCGGCGCGAATGGCAGCGGCGACATGCGCAGCAGCAGCATGATCTTCAGCCCCTCCTTGCCCACCGCCGTATCGACCTTGGCCAGGTTGGGATGGGATTTTACAAACTTCTCCACGCGTCCGCGGGCCAGGTGGCGACCCACAAAAAAGATGAGCGCCCCGGCCACGAACGTACCGAAATAGGCGTACAGGAAGCCTCGCCACAGGCCGAACATCACCCCTGCGGCAAACGACAGGACATCCACCGAAAAAAAACTGGCCACCAGCAGACAGTACACCAGGACATAAATGAGCGGTCCCCAAACACCCTGATCATTGATCCACGCCTCCGCCTGCGGCACATAATGCCCGAAAAAGCGCCCAAGCAGCGCCACAAGACCAAGCCCCACCGCAACCAGCGCCATCCGCACGACGCATTTGCGAAGGGTTTCCCTGTTGATGTGCTTCAGATATTTTGCGAATCTCATCCGCCCACCCTACACCAGTCCGCCAGGGTCGGTCAAAACCTTGTTTTGGCGAGTTGAAGGGCCCACGGGACCAGGGCCCGCGCATTTTTTTTAATTTTTTTGAGTAAAAGACTGGACTTTACCCTTATGTTTAGCGTATGTATTCGCGTTTCCTGATGGAAGCCGCATCCCGGCCCTTCGGGAAAAGACAAAAAAAGTCAGGTAACTGTTTGAAAAATCAGGATTTATAAAGGAAAGCGGATAATGCCAAAACAAAAGACAAGAAAATCCGTAGCGAAACGATTTAAGAAGTCCGCGTCTGGAAAGATCAAGCGTTCTTCCGCCGGCGGGGCTCATATCCTTACCGGAAAATCAAGAAAACAGAAACGCAGCATGCGGTCATCCAAGCTGGTCTCGAAAGCCGACCACAAGCGTATCGCCCAGTGTCTGCAAGGGTAATTATTTCAGGAGGATAGACCATGCCACGCGCAACCAATGCACCCGCATCACGTAAACGCAGAAAACGCCGTTTGAAGGCCGCCCGCGGTTTTCGCGGCAGCCGCAGCAAGCTGTACAGAATGGCTACAGAGTCGGTCGATCACGCCATGTCCATGGCGTATGAGCACCGTAAACAGAAAAAACGCAGCTTTCGGGGTCTGTGGATTACACGCATCTCCGCGGCCTGCAAACTCAACGACATGAACTACAGCCGCTTTATGGAAGGCGTCAACAAGTCCGGTATCAGCCTGAACCGCAAAATGCTTTCCGAAATTGCGATTCATGATCCCGAAGGGTTCGCCTCAATCGTTGGAACGGCCAAGGCCACACTGAAGAAGTAAGCAGGCAAGGCCTTTTTAAAAAAGGTCTTTGCTGTAGCCGCCCAGTTTCAACAGGATGTAATTCAGATGCACCGGGGTGGACTCGCTCCACCCCCAATGCAGGAATTCGTCTTCCATCTGCGGGTTGGCATAGCGAATTGCCCATTCACCGGTTTCGGGGTTGTACGCCACTTTGTCATCATAGCCATCCCCGTCATAGTCGCCGCCGCTCACAGGTTCGGTCACCCGGTAGGTTCCCCACACGGTGGCCGGCGGGCTGCCCGTGACGATCCATTCGGAAGAAAGACTGCGGTAGATGCCTAGTGTTGCAATCCCCTCGTCTCCCAGGTAGTTCGCCGGAACGGGTATCGAGCTGATGGACCCCCAACTGATAATATTGGTCGGCCCGCTGGACAAGCGGATATGCCAGTGGTCGAACGGCATCTCCGCCCGGTTGTAGAAAGCGATATCGGTCATTCCATCATGGTCGTAGTCCCAGGGGGTCGGCAGCACATCCGCCCAGCCCCAGGTACACACACAAGGCTCGCGCTGGCCGCTGTAGCGAATGAACCACATGGCCTGAAGCGGGTAAAAAACGGCGATATCGGTTATCCCGTCGCCATCGTAATCGGCCTGAACGGGCCAGACATCCTTCCAGCCCCAGTTGATGAGGCCGACCCCGCCGCCACTGTAGCGGATATACCAGTTTCCACTGGCCGGATGAAACACCGCCACATCGTCCGTCTGGTCGCCATCGTAATCGCCGGGCACGGGAATCGCCGCGGACCAACCCCACTGCACAACCTGAAGCCCCTGGAGGGTGCCACGAATATACCAGGTGCCCGTCGCTCCGTGATAGGCCGTGATATCTGTTTTTTCGTCGCCATCAAAATCACATTGCGCCGCCCACACCGAGCTGAGCGCCATCACAAGTAGAAGTAGCAGGGCATTGCGTCTCATTCTCATTCTCTTCCTCTTTCTGTGGTTTTCGGTTTTATCTCGTTCCACAGACAAAGTACCCCGGATATACCGCAAGGTAGAGGAAAAAGATTACAGGGAATTTTGCGCGGTGCGGATGGTCGTTGCGAAAGCCCCATCACATGCCGAACAGCCTCCGGGCGGTAAGGATAACCAACGGATTTCACCACGGTCAAAACCGGTCGAAACAGTGTGCTCTCCAGGCGCCAGCCTGCCCGTTCGTTGTCCAGGCTTCAGCCTGCCCTTTCGTTGTTCAGGCGTCAGCCTGACCGTTTGTTGTTCAGGCTTCAGCCTGCCGCGCACGGCGAGCCATATGCCGAGCCGCCGCCGTTATCTAAAATCCTGTAGATCCTGTACATCCTGTCTAAAAAACATTCAAAATACGACAAAAATCCGCCCAAAACAGCCATTTTTGCGGTTTTAAGCTCGAAAATGGCCCATTTTCGGCCAATTTTCAGTTTTTTTCACTGAAATCGGCTGTTTTTCGTCATTTTCGGCGCGAAACATGCGCGGCTCGCCGCGCGCGTATGCTGCGGCTAGCGGTCGAGGTCCAGAGTGCTGAAATTACTTCGCATACGGAATATAGGCATCACGCACGTAGTCCTCCAGCATGCGGGTCGCGCTGAAGGCGGGAATGATGGTGGCCATGCTTTCTTTCATGATATCCACCCATTTTTCGGGCACCCCG
>RZZM01000330.1 GCA_009929845.1 Spartobacteria bacterium | reverse complement strand
GTTGTGGATATCGGATCGTTCAGGGGTGCGGCCGCATTCCTTGATGGCTATTTGAATAGATCAAAAGAAAGTGACAACATTTGGGATGCTGACTATTTGCGTTTCTATTTAGGTACGATCTGGATAGGTGGGCGCGCTGATTTGATGCCGGTATATGAATTGATATTCAAACGACTCAAATCGTTAAAGGCTGTTTGGGTCTATCACTTTCCACAGTTAAACATTATTGACCTTAGAAGTTACAGAAAGACCACAAAAGATGGTGATTTCACTGATTATTCTCCAAGTGAAGCCTTTGCCGCAGAAAGTAAAGAAATCGAGCGGCAAAAGCAGTTGAATGAGTTAAGGGCGGATCTGTCTGATGTGAACTTGCGGGCCCGTCATAGAGCGATGGATCTACCCCCGCCATTGACCGTTCAAGCCTATGAACATATTTTTAAAGAGTCACCAAAAGGCTGGCCGCCTTTGTAGCTCGCCTACGTTCCTCCGGCGTGACAATTCCGTGGCCGGAGTCCATGTTGAAAAGAAAAGGGCGGAAGAAATCTTCCGCCCTTTTCGTATTTAGAGGTATTCGGGATTAGCCGTTAATGGCGGCCTGTGCGGCGGCCAGGCGGGCAATCGGAACCCGGTAGGGAGAACAGCTCACGTAGTTCAGTCCTACTTTGCAGCAGAACTTCACGCTGGCGGGGTCGCCGCCGTGTTCGCCGCAGATACCGCATTTGAGGTCGCCGCGCGTGGAGCGGCCCTTCTGAACGGCGGTCTGCACGAGCTGTCCGACACCCGTCTGGTCGAGGTGCTGGAACGGATCGCTCGGGAGGATCTTCTCGTTCAGGTAATCCGGCAGGAACGAGCCGATATCATCACGACTGAAGCCGAAGGTCATCTGCGTCAGGTCGTTGGTCCCGAAGCTGAAGAACTCGGCCGTTTCGGCCACTTCATCCGCCGTCAGCGCGGCGCGCGGGATTTCGATCATGGTGCCAACCATGTAGGTGAATTTCGCTTTACGCTTGGAGACAATCTCCTCCGCCTCTTTGCGGATGATCGCGGTCAGGTAATCGAGTTCCGCCTTGGTGCCGATAAGCGGGACCATGATTTCCGGATGGACCTTGGTCTTGTTGCGTTTTTCAACGTTGCAGGCGGCCTCGATAATCGCGCGGGTCTGCATGACGCAGAGTTCCGGGTAGGTAATGGACAGGCGGCATCCGCGGTGACCCAGCATGGGGTTGAACTCGTGGAGCTGTGTGACGCGCTGTTCCACCACTTCGGGTTTGATGCCGAGGCGACGGGCCATTTCCTTCTGGCCCTTTTCGTCGTGCGGCACGAACTCATGCAGCGGGGGATCCAGCAGGCGGATGGTCACCGGCAGGCCGTTCATCGCCTTGAAGATACCCTCGAAGTCGGCGCGCTGGTAGGGCAGCAGTTTGGCCAGGGCCTTTTCGCGGCCTTTCTTGTCTTCGGCCAGGATGAATTCCCGGATGGCCCAGATGCGCTCGCCTTCGAAGAACATATGCTCGGTGCGGCACAGGCCGATACCCTCGGCGCCGAATGCCCGGGCGATTTCCGAATCCTTCGGAGTGTCCGCGTTGGTGCGCACATTGATTTTGCGGAATTCATCGGACCAGTCGGAGATGCATTTAAACATCTTGTAGATTGGATGTTGTTTGGCGAGCTTGTCGTTATCGACAATCGCGCCGACCACCGGGCTGGACTGGCTGGGAATCTGCCCTTTATAGACAATGCCCGTGGAGCCGTTCAGACTGATGTAATCACCGGCCTTGAGTACGGTTTTGCCACAGGTGACGGTCTGTTTTTTGTAATCCAGCCGCATATCGCCCGCGCCACAGATGCAGCACTTGCCCCAGCCGCGCGCGACAACCGCCGCGTGGGAGGTCATGCCGCCGGTGGTGGTCAGAATACCCTGGGCCGCCCACATGCCGCCCACGTCTTCGGGGCTGGTCTCATGGCGGACGAGGATGAGTTTCTCGCCGGGATTCTTCTTCACGGCGGCTTCTGCTTCGGCGGCGGTGAAGACAATCTTGCCGGAGGCCGCGCCGGGACCGGCCGGAAGGCCGTTGGTGATCGGCGTGGATTTCTTTTCCTGGGCAATATCAAAGATAGGGAAGAGCAACTGCTCGATATCTTCGCCGGTGACATTCATAAGGGCTTTTTTCGGGGTCAGGAGTTTGCCCTGGGTTTCGCCGGTTTCGACATTCACGCCGGTGGCCATTTCGACGGCCCAGCGGACGCCGGCCAGGCCGGTGCGCTTGGCGTTACGGGTCTGCAGCATCCAGAGTTTACCTTCCTGCACGGTGAATTCCACATCCTGGGGATGCTTGTAATGCCGTTCGAGCTTGCGCATGATCTGGGAAAGCTGCTTGTGCGCCTTGCGCCAGACCGGGCTTTTCTCGTTGGGCATGTCATCAAGGTGCTTCGGGGTACGGATACCCGCGACGACGTCTTCGCCCTGCGCGTTGATCAGGTATTCACCCATCGGTTTCGGGGCGCCGGTAGCCGGGTCGCGTGTAAAGGCAACGCCGGTGCCGGATTCATCGCCCATATTGCCGAACACCATGGTGCAGACATTGACCGCGGTGCCCAGCAGGCCGGTGACCTTGTTGATCTGACGGTATTTGACCGCACGTTCCGAGTTCCAGGAACCGAATACGGCGCGGATCGAAAGATCAAGCTGTTCTTTGGGGTCCTGCGGGAAGGGCTTTTTCACCTTTTTCAGGTAGACCTTTTTGTAAATCTCCACGAGTTCCTTGAGTTGCTCGGCGGAAAGGTCGGTATCCTCTTTGGCTTTGTATTTCTTTTTCAGCTTTTCGATTTCGACTTCGAAGTCGTGATGGCAGAGTGCGGAGGTCGGGCCCATGACCACGTCGCCGAACATATCGATAAAGCGGCGGTAGCAATCCCAGGCGGCGCGCTCATTGCCGGTCTGTTTGATAAAGCCCTGGATGGACTTATCGGTCAACCCGAGGTTCAGGACGGTATCCATCATGCCCGGCATGGAGATGGCCGCGCCCGAGCGGACGGAAACCAGCAGGGGATCGCGGGGATCGCCGAGTTTCTTGCCCATGTTCTTTTCCAGCTTGGTAAGCTGCGCTTTCAGTTGATCCTGCATACCGTCGGGATACTGACTGTTGTGCGATGAGTAGTACGCGCATGCCTCGGTTGAAACAGTGAATCCCGGGGGTACCGGAAGTCCTGCGTTCGCCATCTCGGCCAGGTTTGCGCCCTTGCCGCCGAGGATCGCCTTCATGCTGGTGTCGCCTTCGGTAAGTTTTTTACCGAAGCCATAGAAGTATACATACTTCTTGTTTGCCTTAGTTGCCATAGTCTTATTACTCCTGTGTTAGTCCACCCGGCCTTTTCAATGCCGGCTCTATTTCCTTAAAGCGCGCGTATGCTAACAGACAAAGACGATGTGTCAAGCCGGATGCCATATATTTCGAGCGGTAAAATGTAATATGTGTATGCTCCACGTTCATTTAGATGTACAATTCCCGCGCGCAGGTTTGACAAACGGCGCAAACAATAGTATCCGGATATAACGCTTGTAGAAAGCAGAGACAGAAGCAGCATGGCAGAAGAGACAACGCATATAAACAGGCCCGTGAATCCCGGCACGCCGGAGGAGATGGTTTGTTTTCTGGAACGGCTGCGGGCGCTGCACGCCGTCACCAATGAACTTTCGCGCTTGGAGAGCATTGACGACCTGTTCCGCCGGGCGGTTGAGCTGGGGCGGGAGCAGTTGCGTTTTGACCGTCTCGGGGTTTTATTGATCGATCGAGAGAAGCAGGAGATGATCGGCACCTACGGGACGGATGAAGAGGGCGTTTTGCGGGATGAGCGGGGCAAGCGCAGTTCCTACGCAATTGATGATTGCATGCGGCGCGTTCTTGAACAGCATGTGGCGTTTGCGATGAGTTCGAATGGCGAAATCTATAACCACAGGACCGAGGTGGTCGGGTATGGCGTGCGCGCGATTGCCGGGCTCTGGGACGGGGAGGATGTGGTCGGGTTTTTATCCACGGACAATTTGCTTACCGGCAGCGAAATCAACGAGCACGATTGTGAATTGCTGACATTGTACGCTTCTTCGTTGGGGCACTTGTTTGCGCGGTTGCGGGCCGCCACCGAATTGCGCAAGAAGGAAGAGGAGCTGCGGCACGCCCAGAAACTGGAGGCCATCGGACGCCTGGCCGGCGGGGTCGCCCATGATTTCAACAACCTGCTGACTTCCATTCTTGGTTTCGGCACAATTGTAAAAGACACGCTGGGACCTGAAAACGCTTTGTACGGCGACATGGAAGAGCTGCTGTTGTCGGCCCAGCGCGCCGCGAAATTGACCAATCAATTGCTGACCTTCGGGCGCAAGACCATCGCCCATGTCCGCCCGATCATGATCAATGAGGCGGTAGAGGAGATGAACCGCCTGCTGAACCGTACGCTGGGGAAGGATATCGAGCTGGTCATCCTGCTCGGTGAGGACATGGGGTATGTGGTCATGGATCCCGGACACCTTGACCAGGTGATCATGAACCTGGCGGTCAACGCGCGCGATGCCATGCCGGATGGCGGCAAGCTGACGATCCGCACCGAGCGTATGAAACTGGCGGAGCCGCTCCCTAAATGTCCGGCTGGGGACTACAATGTCATCAGCGTTGAGGATGAGGGCATCGGCATCCCGCGGGATGTGCTTCGGCATGTATTCGACCCATTTTTTACGACCAAGGAGGCCGGCAAAGGCACCGGGCTGGGTCTGTCCATCGTGTCGGGCATTGTGGACCAGTGCGGCGGCGATATCACGGTGCGCACCACGCCCGGCGAGGGCACCGCCTTCAAAATTTACCTGCCCTGTATCAACCAGGTGGATACGCCCTACCTGGGCACCCTGCGCAAACGGGAGCTGCCCTCCGGCACGGAAACAATCCTGGTGGTCGAGGACGAGGCCTCGGTGCGGCGCGTAACGATAAAAACGCTCCAGGGGCTGGGATACACCACCATGCAGGCCCCGCACGGCGGCGAAGCGCTGCGCATCTATGAGGAGCTACACGGGAAGATTGATATGATCCTGACGGATGTCATGATGCCGCACATGGGGGCGTCGGAATTGATCGAACGTGTGCGGATGATCAATCCAAAATGCAAAATCCTCTATACGTCGGGCTTTGTCGATCAGGAAGAGTTTGACCGTGATTTTAAAGACCGAAAGGCCCGGTTGCTCCTGAAGCCTTATACCCGTGAGGGACTGGCCAACGCCGTCCGCCTGGTGCTGGACAGCGAATAGGTTAGGGGGAGGTCGGAGGTCGGTCGGTATCGGAGGTCGGAGGTCGGCTGCATAGGCAATGGGGAGGTCGGAGGTCGCGGGGGATAGGCAATGCGGAGGTCGGAGGTCGGAGGTCGGAGATCGGAGGTCGGAGGTCGGAGGTCGACCGGCTCCGGGTTGATTGTTTTTCGCCGTTCCTAATCGCACTCATCCAATCGCCGATCTTGCCGGAGGCTGCTCCGCGG
>RZZM01000329.1 GCA_009929845.1 Spartobacteria bacterium | reverse complement strand
GCAATAATCGGTTCAATCAGGTCGTTGGCGGAAACAATGATGAACCCGCCCTGGCGCAGGTTGACCAGGTATCCGACCGAACGTCCGGTGAGGTCCTCGTAGGGGGTGATGCCGGCAATGGCGTCGTCCAGTTGATCGCCCAGGCGGACGGGGGACTCCGCCAGCCAGCCGTTGACCGCCCGCAACGCCGTTTGCTCGTCCACATCGCGGGCGAAGGTCGCGGATACAGCTATCAACAGAACAATAACCGCACATAGCATCTTCATTTTGTTGTCCTTTTTTTACGTGTCAGGCTGTGTCGCCCACGTCACCATCGGCCGGGGGCCGGGGGAATCCACTCGCACACCTTCGACACACTATACACAGGAATAACGCTTGTGTTAACCACTTATCTATTGTCTTTGCGCGCATAAAGCACGTAAGATGCCAGTCTCCTTTTCGGCATTTTTGGCCATAATCAGATCATAAATGCTGGTAAATTCACTGTCTTCCAGTGATATTCGGGGTTGACATGGTGAAGTTCACTTAAAAAGAAACCAGTAGAAGAGATAAGCCAGAGTAAATTGCGCGGAATTATTTTGGAAGAGAATGAAGATATAAGAGGCGGAGAAAGCTGTTTAGGGATAACCATGCGGCGATTGAGTTTGTTGATAGTGTTCTTTTTTTTGCGGGGGGGGGTGTATTCTGCCGACCTGTATGTCTGGACAAACAGCCCTCATCCCGGCGCGCCGTACAATGCATGGAGCAACGCGGCCCGGATACTTCAGGACGCGGCGGATCACGCGACCGGGGGGGACACCATTTGGGTCACGAATGGCGTGTACGACGCAGGCGGCGTGCCAGGGGTGGGCGGCAGTAATCGGTGTGCGCTGTCCACCGCGGTGAGCTTGATCGGCATCAACGGGCCGTCCAATACGATCATCAAGGGCGCAGGTCCGATGGGGGCGGCGGGGATGCGTTGTTTGTCGCTGGGGGCGGGCGGTACGGTCTCGGGGTTCACCATTACCAACGGATACAACAGTGGGATATACAGTTATGGCCCGTTACTTCTCACCAATTGCGTCATTACAGGAAACCATGCCGTTGATTATGGCGGGGGTGTTCGTTGCGATGAGGATGCGGTGATTGTGAACTGTCGATTCGTCGGCAACACGACGACGAATGTGTTTGGGCAGGGCGGCGGATTCTGGGTCAATGGTTCTGTTCGAATCAGCGATTGCGAGTTCATCGGCAACGCGAGCAGGGGATCCGGATCGCACGGCGGCGGGGCGGCGGCCTGGTCGGCGGAAGTGGCCCGATGCACTTTTACAGATAATCGGGCTGAGGATGGCGGCGGGTTATGGGTCGAGTGCGACGTTGTCGTTTCCGGTACCGTATTCATTTCCAATACCGCGGATGAAGACGGCGGCGGACTCTTCGCCAGGAATGATGCGGTATTGTATAACTGTGACTTCATCAGCAACTGCGCCACGGATACGATGGCCCGGGGCGGCGGCGCCTGTGTAGATGACCATGCTGTTGTCAGCAACTGTACTTTTGCCAGCAACTGGGTGATCGAAGCGAGCGGCTCCGGCGGGGGCCTTTACATGCAGCGATCCGATATCAGTCACAGCACAGCCACCTTCAATCGCGCCCAATCCGGGGCGGCGTTCTGCACCCGTTTTGAGGGGGCAATCCGCAAGTGTCTCCTCACCGACAATACGGCTACGGCGATCTACAGCAAGGGGAGTGCGGCCTGTTTCGAGAGCAGGGACGGGTTCGTTGATGATTGCGGATGGCTGACGCGTAACCGGGCCTATTACGGCGGGGCGATCTACGGGGCGCGCGTCACGAACTGTTTCTTCAAGGCGAACACGGGATACAACGGCGGCGCGGTCTCTGACTGTTCGCTCTACAACTGCACGTTCGTGAGCAACTGGGTCCAATCATGGGGTGGCGCCATGTTCGTGGGCGGAACTTGTGTCACGGTTGATACCTGCGACATCTCGTGGAATGTGGCGGATGGCAGTGTCTCACTGTACGGCGTGGATTTCATAGGGGACGGGATTGCGCATGGCGGCGGTGTCGCCGGCCCGGTCGATATTCGCAACAGCCGCATCTGTGATAACGTGGTAACGGGCGGCATCGCAGAAGGCGGCGGACTGTATAAGCCGGCCCATGTTCAGAACTGCATCATCACGAACAACCGCGCACTGGGCAATATCGCCGACGGGGGCGGGCTCAATGATCCGCGATGGACTGTTTCAAACTGCCTCATTTCCGCGAACTACGCATCGAGCAGGGGTGGCGGGCTTGACAGTGGCAATGGGCTTGGGCTGGTCGTTGACCGTTGTCAGATCATCGACAATGCGAGTGAGCAGGGCGGCGGGGTTTACATTTTCCACGGCAACGATGTCATTTTTCGCAATACCCTGTTCACAGGGAACAGGGTCGACGGGACGTTCCCACGCGGCGGCGGGCTCTATATCTTCAACTTCGACACCTATATCCAGAACTGTACGTTCGTGGACAACTCCTCAACGGAAGCCTTCGGAGGCATGGGGGGATTTCATCCGGGCGGGAAGGTGCAGAACTGCATCATCTATGGGAATACCGCGCCCGTCTATCCGGACACACACGCCTATATATCCGACTACCACAACACATGCTGTGACACCACCAACCTGAGCGGAGTAGGCAACTTCCGGGCCAACCCGCAGTTCGTTTCGGCGGCGACCCGGGACTATCATCTTTCCAGCAGTTCGCCGTGTATCGATGCCGGTATGGATATTCCGGAAATCAACTATGATCTGGACGGTATAGGTCGCCCGCTCGATGGCGACGACAACGGGTCGAACATTCATGACGTCGGCGCGTATGAGTACGGCCATCCGAGCGCCGATTCAGACGGCGACGGTCTGTTGGACGTGGATGAGATCAACACATACGGCACCAATCCCTATGACAGCGATACCGATGATGACGGGCTCAGCGACTATGAAGAAGTAATCACCTGGGACACCGATCCGTTTGATGCGGATACCGATGATGACGGGCTCAGCGACGGCGAGGAAGTCAACACCTACGGCACCAATCCAGAAGAGCCGGATCACGATCATGACGGGTTGAGCGACGGCGATGAAGTGTACATCTATGGTACGCTTCCAACGGATCCGGACACCGATGGCGATGAGATGAATGACGGTGACGAGGTGGCCGTCGGGCGAGACCCGCTCGATCCCAATGACTATATAGGCCTGGGCAGCGGACACGTTGATCCCGCGGTCGGCTCCACGAATACTCTTTTCCGTTTTGAAGTGGGGTACTGGAATACGACCGGCTATGCGCCCAGCACCAACCAGGTCTTCATCGACGGAACGCCTTACGACATGACGCTCGATTCGGGTACTGAAACGAATGGGATATGGGCGTACGAATCGACATTCTCTCCGGGCGAGTATGAATACCACTTCTACTTTGTGTCGGCCACCGGAGACGTACTGCGTCTGCCGGAGACCGGGCCGCAGGGCGCTATCATCGTGTATGAGAATGTCTACGCGGCGCCAAATGGACCGCACATCCCGCCCTTCAATGCCTGGGATCGAGCCGCCTCAAACATCCAGGCGGCTATCGACAGCGCGCCGGCCAACTGCGCCCTCATGCTCTCCAATGGAACGTATCGTCCGTCGACCACCATTGTGATTACCAATGCGGTGACCGTCATAGGCGCTTTCGGACGGGAGAGTACCATCATTGACGGGAGCAGTGGCACCGGTATATGCGTGGTGCTCGATCATCCGGAGGCGATGTTGCGCGCCCTTACCGTGACTCACGCACCCGACAGCGGTGTGTACTGTCTTGATGGCCATCTTGCGGATTGCACGATCTCCAGCAACGCCGTGCTCTTCGGCAACGGCGGAGGTATCCGTTTCGAAGGAGACGCCTGGCTGACAAACTGTACGCTTCTCGGTAACTCGGCCTGGACGGGCGGCGGCATCTACGCACCGGCACGGGCCTGCATTACCAACTGTCTCTTTGTCGATAACGAGGCCAACGAGGGCGGCGGGGCATGGTTCGGGGGCAACAGCGTGGTGGTCGATTGTGATGTGCTGAGTAACCGCGCAAACCGGGGCGGCGGTTTCAGCGCGACCAGCGGACTGACGGCCGCAGGTTGCCTTTTTCGGGGAAATGAAGGGACAGGCGTGAAGCATGGCGCGGGACTCTATGTGAAGGATGCCACTGTCACAAACTGTTCTTTCGACGCGAACAACGCGTCCCAGGGCTCTGCGATCTACGCCATGGAGACGTTGATTGTGGATACCTGCTTTGAAAAAAACGGAGGAGGTTCAGTCATACAGGGTGTCTCCAACGTGGTGGTCGATGCCTGTTCCTTCTATCTGAACACCGGAAGCGTGCGCAACGTGTCGGGCCTGATCACGAACTGTGCCGTGAGCAACAGTGCCGGCTCGATCAGTGTGTCCGGCGGCGCTGTCGATACCTGTCGCATTACACTCAACACCTCCGGGTTGCTCTGCGAGCAGGGCGCGATCGTCCGCAACTGCGTCTTCCGGGACAACTCATCACTCAACGGCGCCGGCGCCACCTGTCTAAGCGGGGGGGAGATACGCCTCTGTGTGATCGAAGGCAACCAGGCCATCCTCAACGGTGGAGGCGTCTATATCGATACGGGTGGTCTGGTCGAGAACTGCCGTATTATTGAGAATTCCGGATCAAGCGGAGGCGGCGCCTATCTGGGTAATTCAGGTGGTTATCTGCAGAATTGCCTGGTTGCGGGAAACCGGTCGCCGGGGTCGGGAGCCGGTGTTTGCCAGATCGAAGGTGATGTCAGCGGATGCACGATTGTGGACAACCACGGCGGTGGTTTCGGCGGCGGCTTTTCCGGCAGACCTACATCGGTGGTTAATAACTGCATCATCTACTACAACACGGGGTTCATCGGCGCAGACATTGGGCAGGGCATCCCGCAGTGGTGCTGTGTCGGTGTGGCCACGAATGGAACAAACAACATCACCTCCCCGCCGCTCATCAGCTCCATGCGGAATCCGCACCTGATGGCGGTTTCGCCCTGTATCGACGCAGGTACGAACATCTACGCCTCGGGCGGCTTCGATCTGGATGGCGATTTCCGCACGAACGGTGTCTCCGTGGACATCGGATGTGATGAGTATGTTGCTTCGACGGTGACCGGTATGCTCAATGTGACGATGTGGACCGAGTATCCTCGCGCTATTGAGGATATTCCGATCGGGTTCACGTTTGAAATCGAAGGGAAGGCGAAGGGGTTTGTCTGGGCGTGGGATGACGGGTCCACTACGGCCAACGATCCGGCGCCGACGCACCGTTACAGTAATGAAGGAGGGTATGCCGTCACGCTGACGGTTTCGAATGCTGATCATTCGGTGACCGTAACATCCCGGATCAACATCATCTCCGGGTTCACAACCTATGCTGCGCCCGGTGGAAAGCACTTCTTCCCTTTCGAGAGCTGGGGAGCGGCCGCGACAAACATTCAGGACGCGATC
>RZZM01000035.1 GCA_009929845.1 Spartobacteria bacterium | reverse complement strand
ATGCTCAATGCCGTCGCAGAGCTGGCGATTGCGGTAAAATCACGGTATACGGCCAAACAGGTGGCCTCATAATCCGCAATATATGCTGGTGAACACGACATCATTCTGTTTAAATACCTTCGTCACGATTTATAAAGGCGTGTCTGACGGATAAAGGCAGAATGAAAGTAATCATACAGATTCCATGTTACAACGAGGCGGAAAGCCTGCCTGTTACCCTGGGAGAGCTTCCCCGCGAGCTGCCCGGCATTGACCGGGTTGAATGGCTGGTTATTGATGACGGCAGCACGGATGACACCATCAAGGTAGCCAAGGAACTGGGGGTGGACCACATTGTCCGGCACACCGAAAACCTGGGCCTGGCCGCCGCGTTCATGAGCGGCCTGGAAGCGTGCATTGACGAGGGCGCGGATATTATTGTCAATACCGACGCGGACAACCAGTACTACGCCGGCGACATCCCGACACTTATCACCCCTATTCTTGAACGAAAAGCCGACATCGTCATCGGGGCCCGCCCCATCTCGGGGATCCAACATTTTTCCCCCGTCAAAAAGCTGCTGCAGCGCCTGGGCAGTTGGGTCGTTCGCCGGGTCAGTGAGACCAATGTGGAGGACGCGCCCTCCGGGTTCCGGGCCTTCAGTCGGCGGGCCGCCATGAAGCTGAATGTCTTCAGCAAATACACCTACACCCTGGAAACCATCATCCAGGCCGGCCAGAAAGACCTCGTGATTGCCTCGTTGCCCATCCGCGTGAACAAAGACCTGCGGCCCTCACGCCTGATGAAAAGCATGGTCAACTACATCTACAATTCCATGGCGATCCTGGTCCGGATATTCATGGTGTACCGCCCCTTCCGCTTTTTCACCATCCTGGGCACCCTGCCCATGACCATCGGCACGATCCTCGGGTTGCGTTTCATGTACTACTATTTCATTGTCGGCAAGAGCGCCGGCAAGGTGCAGTCGCTGATCCTGGCCTCCCTCCTGATCAGTCTCGGCTTCCTGCTGTACATCCTTGCCCTGCTGGCCGACTTGATCTCGGTCAATCGTCGCCTGCTGGAAAAACTGAACTGGCGCGTACAGCAACTCGAAGAGCATCACAGGAAACCCGGCGCACACACCGCGGACGATAGGGGGTGAGCGGCGGCCATGAAGGTACTGATTGACCTGCAACATCCCGCGCACCTGCACTTTTTCCGCCATGCGGCCCGACGCCTGCAGGCGGAGGGACACGAGGTGCGCTTCACCGGACGCAACAAGGACATCCTGGAGGAACTCGCGCAGCACCTGGACATTCCGGTCGAGGTGTTCGGCACGGCGCGCAAGGGGGTGGTCAACCTGGCCCGGGAACTTTGCTACCGCCAGTGGAAGCTCTGGCAGTATACCCGCGCCTTCAAACCGGATGTGATCATGGCCATCGCCGGCACCTGTGTCAGTGCCGTAGGCCGCCTGCGCGGGGTCCCCACCTACATTTTTTACGATACGGAACACGCCACCCTGTCCAACCTGGTCGCCTACCCCTTCGCCACCTGCATCTACGTGCCGCGCTGCTACCGCAAATCCATACGCTGGAATCACAAACGCTACAACGGTTATCACGAGCTGGCCTACCTGCATCCGCACTATTTCACGCCGGACCCGACGGTCCTGCGGGAGGCGGGGGTGGCCGAAGGCGAACTCTTCTCGATCATGCGCATGGTGAACTGGGGCGCCGCCCATGACCTGGGCTACGAAGGATTTTCGCCGGCTAACCTGACCTGGGCGGTCGAGACGCTGGCGAAGCATGGCCGGGTCTTTATCTCCTGCGAAGGCGAGATGCCGGCGCCTCTCGAACCCTACCGTCTGCGGGTGGATGTCACGCGCGCGCATGATCTGATGGCCTATGCCGCCCTGATCTTCGGTGAAAGCGCCACCATGTGCTCCGAGGGCGCGGTGCTGGGCGTGCCCGGCATTTATATGGACCCGGTCGGACGCGGCTACACCGATGAGCAGGAGCGGGAGTATGGACTGGTCTTCAACTACACGTCCCGGACGCAGCACCTGGCCATCCAGAAAGCGGATGAAATCCTCACCGGCTACGACCGCGAAACATGGCGCGAGAAGGGTCGGCGCCTGGTCGCCGACAAAGTGGATGTCAGCGAATTAATCTACCAGGTGGCCATCGCTCACGCCTGACATGCCACGAGGCGCGCCTCCCGTTTCGCCGGGGCGGGCATTATGCGCATGGCATGATATACAGGCAGCTCAAGGCACACATCAGAGCCTTCCCCCAGCACGCTGTCAATATGAATGCTTCCATTACATTCCGTCACGATCTTTTTAGTAATCACCAGGCCCAGGCCGGTCCCCTTTCCGTGTTCCTTGGTGGTAAAATACGGCTCGAAGATAGCGTGCATGTTTTCCGGGGGAATGCCGCATCCGTCATCCTTGACATGGATACGTATTGAGCGCTCATCGGCCACGGTGGATATGCGCACGGTTCCCTTGCTGGTGGCCGCCGCATGAATCGCGTTGGAGACCACATTGTGCAGCGCGCGCATCATTTCGGAGCGGCAGGCCCAAACCACATCGCCCGTTTCCGCCAGGTCATATTCAATGCTGGCCTTGTCATGCACGGCCAGGAACTCGATCCCGGCGCGCATTTCGTCAATCAACTCGCGGATGCAGACCGGTCCCGGCACCTGCGATTCCGCCTTGCCCATGGTTTGCCACATACGCGCCAGTTCCTGACAACGCGCCACATTTTGCTCGATGATTTCGAGGTACTTTTCTGTCTCATAATAATGCTCTCCCATCACTTCCTTCACCGAGCGCAACTGCTCGGTCAGCAATTCCACATAGCCCAGCACAATGGTCAGCGGGTTCTTCAGGTCATGCGCAAATTCCGCCGAAACCCGTCCCAGCGAGGCCAGTTGTTCCATCTGGAGCATTTCATCGATCAACTGCTGGTTGATCTCTTCCGTATCGCGCGACAACTCCCTGCGCTGCCGCTCATGCCGCGTGCGCTGCACATACTGCTCGATGAGCTTAAGCATTTGCCGTGTATCGAAGGGTTTCTTCACATAATCGTTGGCCCCCAGGCGCAGGGCCTGCTGCGCGGTGTCCAGCGTGCCGTAGCCCGTCAGCATAATCACCGATACCATCGGGTCGTACTCGCGGATTTCCTTCAATCCCTGAATCCCGCTTTTCCCCGGCATGTGAATGTCCATGACAATTACATCCGGGTCAAAACGCTTGAGAAAGGCAACGCCTTCATCAACAGATTCCGCACAATGAACCTCATAGGTCGGCTTCAGAAGAATCCGCAAACTTTCGCGGGGACCGCGTTCATCATCAATTACCAATACCGTACCGGGTGCTGCGCTAACCATACATGGCCTCCAAATAGTTTCATTTTGTTTACCATACTGTTCGTCATCATCGGGCCCTTCCCTATGCAACAACCGTGCCAACCTCAAAAAAAGCACATTTTGAATGATTGAACTTGCGCCCCACTAGATATTGTGGCTAGTGTTGTACACAAATGTTCACCATGCGCACAGATGTTCATTTTTGGACACGGAATAAGGTGGTCATAACGGGGTTAGGGGTACTGGCCGCTAACGGAATCGGCGTGGACGCGTTCTGGCGCTCATTACTCAACCAGGAAAGCGGCATCGGCCCGATTACCCGCTTTGATACCACGGATTTTTCATGCCGCATCGCGGGCGAAATCACCGACTATGCGGTCGATGATTATTTTGGCGCGGACCAGAAGCCCGCCCGCATGGCCCGGTTTGCGCAGTTGGCGGTCGTGGCCGCCGGCATGGCCTTCCGACAGGCGGGGTTGACCCGCGAGGATATCGAACAGGCCGCCCCCATGCCGGTCATCATGGGGGTAAGCTCAAACGCCATGGATGTGATTGAGGAGCAGCACACCCGGCTCGCGGCCAAAGGACCACGCCATGTCAGCGCCTTTGGCGTGCCCATGTGCCTGCCCCAGTCGGCGGTGAACGCCATCGCCTATCACCTGAACATTGACAGCCGGACCCTGACGGTCTCCACGGGCTGTTCCGCGGGCCTCGACGCCATCGCCCTGGGCGCGGAACTGATCCGGACCGGGCGCGCGGACGTGGTGCTGGCCGGGGGGAGCGATACCCCAATCACACCGCTGACCATTTCAAGCTTCAGCGCGGCGCGCCAGCTATCCACTCGCAATGACCATCCACGAACAGCCAGCCGCCCCTTCGATCAGGACCGGGACGGTGGGGTCATCGCCGAAGGCGCGGCGGTGGTTCTCCTGGAAAGTTATGAGCACGCCCGGGCGCGCGGGGCGCTGCCGCTGGCGGAAATTTCAGGCACGGGAACCACCTTTGATCAACCCGGACGCGAAAACGGCTCGGGCCTGGCGGACGCCATGGCCGCGGCCATGGCCAACGCGGGTTGCATGCGCGACGACGTGGACTACCTGTGCGCGCACGGCCCGAGTGATGTTCATGTGGACCAGGCGGAACTTACCTGCATAGCGGAGGTTTTCGGCCCGGACGCCCGCGCCCTGCCGGTCAGCTCCATCAAAGGGGCCACGGGCAATCCACTCGCGGCCGCGGGCCCGATGCAGGTGATTGCCGGGGTCTGCGCCCTTCAACAGGACACCCTGCCGCCCACCACGAATCTAAGCCGCCCCGCCGCCGCGCCCACCGTGGATTTTGTGATGCGCGAGCCACGCGCAACCCCCGTGCGCACCGCGCTGGTAAACAGTCACAGCCTGGGTGGCATGAACACCTCGATGGTACTGGAAAAGGCGGCCCCGGCATGAGCATCGGAACCATGGCGCTACTGATGACCGCGGGGATCAATCTCCTGCTGGGACTGCTCGTGTTCCTGACCAACACACGGCGCAATGTCAACCAGCTCTTCCTGCTGCTGTGCATCCACATCGCCCTGTGGACCACCTGTGTCCTGTACGTAACCAGGGCCACCACCGCCTTTGACGCGGAACGCTGGATACGCGCCGCCTTTTTTATCACCGCCCTGTTCCCCGCAAGCATAGCGAGTATTCACCTGGGCATCATTCACCGCGGCGAAGCCATACTCCATCTCTTCCGCCGCGCCGGGCTGTTCTGGGGCCTGAATATCGGCATGGGCCTGCTCTGCCTCACGCCATTCTTTCTCAACGCGGTGGTCATGCCGGCCTCCGCTTCTGTCAACGGCGTGCCCGAGGCCGTCTATGGCAATGGCTTTGTCGTGTTTGTCCTTTATTTCCTTGTGGCCAGCTCAGGGGTGGGCCTGAAGCTTAAGCGGTCGATGGGCGTATGCGAGGGCATACAGCGCACCGAACAGCAATTCCTGCTGCTGGCCTTCCTGACCACCGTCGTGGTCGGGGCCACCCTTTCCCTGATCATTCCGTTGCTCAGCGGCGTCACACAAACCAGTCAATACGGCCCGCTGTCGACCCTGGCCCTTACCCTCATCATCGCCTACGGCATTGCCAAATACCGGATCATGGAAGTGGCCCAGTTTGTCCGCAAGGGCATCGCCTACACCCTGCTGGCCGGTTTGCTGACGCTGCTCTACAGCAGCGTGTGGTTTGCGTCGTCGCGTCTTCTTGCATTCGTCGGCATTACCGGTAGCGTGGTTCCGAACTTCCTGGCGACGGTAGCCATTATCCTGGCCATGACCCCGGCTTACGGCGCGCTGCACCGGTTTGCGGCCCGGCTGTTTCTCGACAGCCCCGAGCTTGACGTGGGCGAAACCGTTCACTCGGTCAGTAAAATCCTCAAGGCTATCACCACCCTGCCGGAATTGCTGGAGAATTTTTCCAGGACGGTCCAGGGGGTCTTCCAGGCCGATCACATCGCGCTGCTGCTTTTTTCCGACCAGGCCTTTGTACAAAAATTTCCCTTGTGCGCGGAACCCTTTCCCATCCTGCGCCTCCCGGAAAAAGATTCCCTGGTGCGGCAACTTCGCGACCAAGGGGAACCGGTGGTCACCGACACCCTCTGCCGGCACCGCCCCAGCGCGCAACGCCGCCAACTGGCCGAAAAAATGATCAGCCTGAAGGCGGCCATCGCGGTCGGCATCCGCACCCGCGGAGCACTGACCGGACTGGTGCTGTTGGGTCCGCGCACCACCGGGCACATCTATGGTGACCTGGAGCAGAAGGCCCTGCAGATACTCTGCGACCAACTGGCCGTCGCCATCGAAAATTCGCGGTTGTACACCGAGGCGAGAAACAGGGAAATCTACAACAAGACGCTACTCGACAGCCTGGTCAGCGGCGTTATCGCGGTCAATGAACAGGGCCTGATCACCGTATGCAACCGGGAGGCTGCGCGCATCATCCGCCGTATACCGGCAGAGGCGTTGCGCCAACCCTTCGCCATACTCCCCGAACCGCTGGCCGACCTGCTCCGTCACACCCTGGCCTCCGGTCAGGATGCCCGCGATATTGAACGCGTGCTGCACATTGATAAAGAGAGCATCCCCGTTAATGCCGGCAGCGCCATCTTCACCGATGAACACCTCAACACCCTGGGCGCCCTGCTGGTCTTCCACGATCAAAGCCGCATCAAAAAACTTGAATTCCAGGTGCGGCGCACGGACCGGCTCGCCAGCGTAGGCACCCTGTCCGCGGGCATGGCGCACGAAATCAAGAATCCGCTGGTGTCCATCAAGACCTTCAGTCAGTTGCTTCCGGAACGCTATGACGACCCTGATTTCCGCGAAACGTTTTCGAGCCTGCTGGTCGACGAGGTCAAACGCATCGACGAAATCGTAAATCAGTTGCTGCATTTCGCGCGTCCGGCCAAGCCGCACCTCGCTCCACGGAACCTGCACCAGGTTATCGACAACTCCATCCGCCTGGTGGAGCAGCCCATTCAACAAAAGGGTATTCAACTGGAACGGCAATTCAATGCGCCGCGCGACCTCATCCAGGCCGACGCCGGGCAACTCGACCAGGCCTTTATCAATTTTTTCCTGAACGCGATCGACGCCATGGAAGCCAAAGGACGCTTGAGGATCAGCACCAAGCTGCTAGAAAACAAATGGAACGAACCGCTCCCGTTTCAATCCAACGGTACGCGCTATATCCAGGTCGCCATCGGCGATACGGGGCGCGGCATCGACCACGACGACCTACCCAATGTATTTGATCCCTTCTTTACCACCAAAACAAACGGCACGGGCCTCGGTCTTTCCGTCGCGCATGGCATCCTGACCGAACACCGCGCCAGCATTGATGTGCACAGCGAACGGAACCGGGGCACAACCTTCACCATCGTTTTTCCCCTGGTGGAAGAGGAGGTCACGGCATGAGGCCCGGCGACCAGGCTATCCTCTATTCACGCGATCCCGCCTGGATCCGGCGGGTCACCGCCTACAGCCACGGCCTGCTCCAACTGCATGGCGCCGACCGCGAAGAGGAGCTGGAGCGCCTGCTGGACATCCTTTCCCCAACGCTCCTGATCCTCGATTTGCGCGCCAAAGGCGCGAGGGACCTGCCCGCCCTGTTGCGTCGGCGCTATCCCGACATCCTGGTCATCGCCTGTGGCGAGGAGCACTCGGACCCCGTTATGGAGGCGCGCATGGCCGGCGTCTATGGAACGGTGGCTTTTGATGTGCCCGCCCCGGCGTTCAAGGATTTGCTTCACCACAGCCTCGACTACCTGGAGGCCGGGCGCCTGATCCGCCACCTGCAACAGCGTCCGACGCCGCAGGCCGGGCCGGAGCCCGTGCCGACCGCTCCCTTTGATGTCGCCCTGCTTCGTCCCTTTGCCGCCGCGCAGGACCGGAAAACAACCGCCGCGCTGGTCCTTGAACGCTGGGCAGCGGCGACCGGCGCCCTCCGTTTGAGCCTCTTTCTGCGGGCGGCTGAAACCGGGCTGTATGAGCTTTTCGCCGATCGCAATGCCACGCCGCACGCAAGGGACTTTTCATGTCCGGCGGATCACCCGTTGCCACGCCGGTTGCACGACCACGCCCAGATTATCCGTAGTGAGGCCCTCCCCGCCTGCGATGATCCTTCCCGCCAGACCATGCTGCGCCAATCCCTGGCCCACCTCTCCGCCACGCTCATCCTGCCGTTCATCCATGACGGCATGCTGACCGGATGGATGGCGTGCAGCGGCGCGGCGGATGGCCGTGCATACCCCCCCCATGAGCTCCAGGCATTTATTGCGCTCGCGCAACTCACCGCGGAGGCCCTGGCCGTGCAAGCGCCCGCTCAGGCGGCGCAGGAGATTGATGCCGCGCCAATGCCTTCAAACGAACCCTCCACCGCGGCGCCCCCTGCGTCCACGGCGCCTCCGCCTTCCGCACACCGGGATTCCGCAATGGAAACGCCGACGGATGACGACGAACTCTGGTCAGACCTGGCCACCAGCATGGCGCACGAAATCCGCAACCCGCTCGTCGCCATCAAGACCTTTTCACAATTGCTTCCGGAACGTTATGACGACGCCGACTTCCGGGGTGAATTCAGCCGCCTCGTGGCCGATGAAGTCGCGCGCCTGAATAACACCGTCGAGGAAATCAACACCTTCGCGCACCCCCCCGAACTGGTCTTTCGAACCGTACTCCTCGCGCGCGTCATGGACAACGCCCTGGAGCGGGTCAAACGCGAGACCCGCAGCGCCCACCTGCCCGTCACCATTACAGACGCGACCCAAACAACCGTGGCCCTTCACGGTGATGAACGAGCCCTCTCTGAAAGCCTCGCGCATCTGATCCTGAATGCCGTCGAAGCCACCCGGCAGCAAAAACGCCCGGTGGTCAAGGTGAGCATTCAACAAACCGCGAGCCAAGAAGTCCTGATTATGGTGGCCGACAACGGACCAGGCATTCCGCCCCCGCTGCAGCGCAAACTGTTTTCACCCTTCTGTACCACCAAGGCGCGGGGACTGGGACTGGGCCTGCCGGTGGCCCGGCGCGCCATACTCCGACATGGCGGGGATATCACCATCGACCCGGCCCCCGAAGGCACCGTGGTAACCGTTTCACTACCCATTCTCACCTTGGAGCAGCACACACATGAAACATCTCCTCATTGTTGACGACGAGCGCGGCACCCGTGAATCCCTGAAACTGATTTTCTCGAAAGACTATACCCTTTCGCTTGCGACCAACGCCAAAGAGGCCATGGATATCCTGCAGGCCAACCGTGTGGACCTGGTCATGCTGGATATCATGATGCCCGACAAGGACGGCATCGCCACATTACGCGACATTCAGGATATCTACCCGGACATGCCGGTGATCATGGTGAGCGCCCTGACGGACATCAGCAAGGTGGTGGAAGCCGTGCGCGACGGGGCCTATGATTATATCACCAAGCCCTTTGAGATTGACGAAGTCCGTCAGACGGTCGAACGGGCCCTGGCCAGCAATGCCCTGCAGCGCCGGGTCGAGGTGCTTGAGAAGGAGGTGGCCGACACCTTTCCGCTTCGCAGGATTATCGGCGACTCCCCCGCCTTCCGGCAAGCCCTGGCCGATGCCCGGCAGGCGGCCGACGCCGACGCCACCGTGCTGATCTGCGGCGAGAGCGGAACCGGCAAGGAACTCCTGGCGCGGATGCTTCACGACATGAGCAACCGGCGCAACGAGCCCTTTGTGGCCGTACACTGCGCGGCCCTGCCCGAATCCCTGATGGAAAGCGAACTCTTCGGGCATGAAAAAGGCGCGTTCACCAGCGCCGACCAGCGCAAACTCGGACGCTTTGACCTGGCGGGCTCAGGGACCCTCTTCTTTGATGAAGTCAGCGAGATGTCCACCACCACGCAGGTCAAACTGCTGCGCGTCCTGCAGGAACGCGAGTTCATGCGCATCGGGGGCACGCACATTATCCGCACGAACGCACGGATCGTGGCCGCCGCCTCAAAGGACCTGCGCCGGGAGGCCGACGAAGGCCGCTTCCGCCCTGATCTGTATTACCGCCTCGGGGTTATTCCCATCACCCTGCCCCCGTTGCGTGAACGCGACGGCGACATCCCCCTGCTCATCCAGCACTTCCTGGGGGTATTCCGAAAGAGCCTGAACACACCAACGCGCGATTTTACCCCGGAAGCCATGGAACTGATGTGCGGCTATGCCTGGCCGGGAAACATCCGCGAACTGCGCAACATTGTCGAACGAATGCTTGTGCTGCACACCCGGGAAGAATACATCCGGCCCGAATTTCTTCCCGCGGAATTCCACACGCTGCGCAAGGAAACCACATTTCACACGACCGCCGCCGGAACGTCCCTGGAGCATGCCGTCAACGCTTTCGAACGCGACCTGGTCACCAAGGCCCTCCAGGAGGCCAACGGCGTGCAAACCCGCGCCGCCGAAATCCTGGGAACCACCCGCAGGATACTCCGCTACCGCATGGAAAAGCTGGGCATCGCGACGGAAGAGGTCGCCAGCGGATAAAAACTGGCTTATAAAATCATCTACGTTAAATATTTGGCATATTCGCGTGTATGTGTTACACATGTGAAGATTAGACGACGCGTATTGAAACAAATGCGGCTTTGAACGGCTCAAAGAAAGACGTAGTACATGGAACTGGATTCTACACATATTGAGAATTTCATACGGGGCGCATACATCCTGGCGGTCGATGATTTCAGTATCATGCGCCGACTGCTGGTCACCACCCTGCGCGCCAAAGAGGCCTATGTAGACGAGGCCGAAGACGGCTCCGTGGCCCTCGAAAAAATCAAACTCGCCCAGGAAAACGATGTCCCTTACGATCTCGTTTTTCTCGATATCGAGATGCCTATTCTTGACGGCATATCCTTCCTGAAAGAACTCCGGAAAGATCCCCAGATCAAGGACACGCGCGTCATCGTGCTGAGTTCGCACGCCGACCAGGAGGAAATCAACGACTGTATCTCCCAGGGAATCACCGATTATATCATTAAGCCCGTCACGAAAGAACGCCTGTACCAGGCCGTATCCAAGGCCCTGAGTGACCGCGTGGCGAGTAGCAGTCCACCAAAGGCCGCCGCTTCGGCCCGAGGCGGCGGCAGAACCGGACTCGGCGCAAAAGCCGGGTTCGAAGAGAATTACTCGAAATCAATCTTCCAGAAGCTTGAAACCATCGACACCCTGCCTTCGCTTCCCGTCGTGCTGGAAAAAATCCGCGCCATGACCAAAGACCCGAACGTGGACAACGAAAAAATTGCGGGCATCATGAAGGATGATCCTTCCCTGATGACCAATGTGCTGAAGATGGCCAATTCCGCGCTCTATGGCGCGCGCGAACGCATCGAAACGCTGCAGTCAGCCATCACCCGCCTGGGCATGAACGCCGTGAACAACCTCGCCACCTCCATGGCGATCATCTCATTTATCGCCGACAGCAAACAGGAAGGCTTTGACCACAAGGAATTCTGCCGTCACTCCATCAGCACCGGCATCGCCATGTGCGTGCTGAATGACCGCTGTCGGGAGCATCTGACCAGCGAATTTTCAAAGGATTTCCTGCACCTGTGCGGCCTGCTTCATGATATCGGAAAAATCATCATCATGCAGTTTTTCCCGAATGAGTTCAATAAATCCATGATGCTGGGCAAAAAACACTCCATCCCGCTTTTCATTTCCGAACAGATGGCGCTGGGCATCACCCACGCGGAGGTCGGCGCCTGGCTGGGCAAGAAATGGAACCTGCCGAATACCCATCTCAACTGTATACGTTACCATCATTCACCCTTGCTGACCGATAGCAAACACACGGACCTGGTCGCGCTGGCGCACGGCGCCAATTATATCTGTAACCTCGAGAGCATCGGCGACAGCGGTGATACACAAACACCCCTTTTCGACAAACGGACATTCGCGTCACTGGGACTGAAGGTCGGTGACATCCAGGAAATAACCGAAGAAATCAAAAAGCAGTCCAAAATGTCACAGGTACTGCTGTCCTTCTTGTAATCGGCGAAAAGGAAAGCGGCAGGGCAGATACGATGATGGTTTTACGATGGTGGCTCGGTATTTTGAGCCTGATCAGCGCGCTCACATTACTGTGCAGTCCGTTGCTCTATGAACCCAGCCTGGCGCTCCCCCTGGACGCGGCCATCGTTATGGCCATTCTGCTCCTGGTGGCAGGCTACTGGCTCGTTCTGCGCCCCTTTATCCTTAAAAAACCCAAACGTGATGTCGTGGAATTGCCCATCCCCTATTCCTGGGCCCTGAAAAGCGCTCTCGCGGACGGTTTCTTTGCCTTTTCCGTCTGCTCGGTCGCGCTGAATATCAGCTACATGATCACCCACAACATGGAGCTGCATGCGGAATATGACCTTATGCACCTGCGGGCCATCCTGATGCTCGCCAGCGCCTTCTGGGAGGATGTCCTCTGCCGGGTCGGCAATCAAACCATACTCTGGCTTGTCACGGTCAGTGTCATGGACGGCCTGGTCGGCCTTCTCTTCGGTCTACTCCTTTCCCCCCTCCGGAAAATTCCCCGCTCACGCATCCCCGTAATGGTCCTTTTCTTCATCCTCGCCATCCTCTATTGGCTTTTCCTGGTCGAACGGGAAAAGGTCGCCCTTTTTTTTACCTGAAAAGGGGTGAATTTATCGGCGGCGACACCGTTCAGGATTCTTCGAAGGGGGCACAGGGTTCTTCATGGGAAAAATCCGGAGATTTGGCCAATTGTTATACATAGGCTTGGTGCAGGAGCGTGGCGGCGGAAGGGTCCAACAGGTCGGCGCGCCGGAGGGCCTGGAATTTATCGTGCAGGTGTTCGACGCGCAGGCGGCGTTTTTCGGGGCCGGCGGCGTCGTAGACCAGGCGTCCGCGATGCATCATGAGCAGGCGGTCGCCGAGTGTGACGGCCTGTTGCATGGAGTGTGTGACCATGAGGGCGGTGAGTCGTTCTTCGCGGATGATGCGTTCGGTAAGGCGCGTGATCTGATCGGCGGTGCGCGGGTCGAGCGCGGCGGTGTGCTCATCAAGCAGCAGCAGCTCCGGGTGCTGCCAGGTGGCCATGAGCAAGGTGATGGCCTGGCGCTGTCCGCCGGAAAGGGTTCCGATTTCGGCGTCGAGTCGGTCTTCCAGTCCCAGGTTCAGGTCGCGCAGCCGTTCGCGGAAGGAGGCTTTGAGCCGGGCGTTGAGCGCGGGGCGGAGTCCGCGGGATGCGCCGCGCCGGACGGCAAGGGCAAGATTTTCGGCGACAGTAAGGTGGGGGGCCGTGCCGCTGAAGGGATTCTGAAAAACGCGTCCGATCAGGGCGGCGCGACGGTGCTCGGGCCGTCGGGTGATGTCTCTCCCGCCCAGGCGCAATGTCCCGGCCACGGGCGTTAGGCTGCCGGCCAGCGTGTTGAGCAGGGTGGATTTCCCGCTGCCGTTGGAGCCGATGACGACGACAAAGGTATGCGGTTGGATGGACAGGGAGAGGTTATCCAGGGCGCGAACTTCGTCGGGCGAGTTCGGATGAAAAAGGACGGTGATGTTTTGCAGTTCAAGCATGATGGGGAACGCCTGTTTGGTATTTTTTCTTTCTGCCGGTGAGTTTGGCCAGCACGCCGGGCAGGACGAGCGTCGCGAATACAAAGAGGGCGGTGACGAGTTTGAGGTCGTTGGGGTTGAGCCCCCACCGCAGTGCGATGGCTACGAGCAGGCGGAAAAGTATGGAGCCGATAATCGCGCCGCTGAGGGCGAAGCCGAGGCGGTTGCTGCGCGCGAGGGCCATGCCGATGATGACGCTGGCCAGTCCCCAGACCAGCATGCCGATGCCCATCTGTACATCGGCAAACCCCTGGTACTGCGCCAGCAGTGCGCCGGAGAGCGCGATAAGCGCGTTGGACAGGGCGAGCCCGAGTATCTTGAGCAGGTTGGTGTTGCCGCCCAGGGCACGGATCATCTGGTCGTTGTCGCCGGTGGCCCGCATGGCCATGCCCAGTTGCGTGCGAAAGAAGGCGTACAGCACAAGGGCCACCAGCATGACGGCCCCGCCCGCCAGCAGTAGTTGCGTGATGTCGAGCGGGTTGACTTGCCAGCCAAGAAGGTTGATGTCGGCGCTTCCGAAGAGGCGCTGCGCAATGGCCGCGGCATCTTTCGAGAGGGTGCGGATATTCAGCAGGGGCAAGTTGCTGCGCCCCATGATGTGCAGGTTGATCGAGTAAAGCGCGGTCATGGTGAGGATGCCCGCGAGCAGGTTGTTGACCTTGAAAACGGTATGGATAATGCCGGTGACCATGCCGGCCAACGCCCCGGCCAGCATGCCGGCCAGGGTGGCCGGCAGCGGCGCCACCCCCGCGAGCATCAGGCGTGCGGCGACGGCGGCGCCGACGACAATCGAGCCGTCGGCGGTCATGTCCGGAAACGAAAATATCCAGAAGGAAATGTAGATGCCCAGTCCGAGCAGCGAGAGGATGAAGCCGATGGTAAGCGATCCGAGGAGCAGGTTCATGGGGTCGCCTCCTCGTGCGCGTCGGTGAGCGCCACCGTCCACAGCAGTCCGCTACGGAAACGGCTCTCCCCCGCGCCGATGTCCGGACGGGTGTCGTTGAGCAGATGCAGCAGGGCGCGGATGCGTTCGTGCTCAACGAGCTGATGGACAAAGGGGTCGAGTTCTATTCGGCCGGCGGGTATCGCGGCGTATGAAAATACGGCCGCGTGCAGATGCGCGTAGATGGCGCGCGGCGAATCCATCGGACGAAGGAGCGGGGGCCAGGGGGCGGGCGGGGCGCCCCGGCTGACCATGCCGGTCACGAGGGCCAGCTCCCCTACGAATTCCGGTTCGGGGGTCAGGGCGAGCCGTTCCCGAATGCCGGGGTATGCAAAAATTTCATTCCAGGCCTGTCCGCCGGGGGCGGCGGTCATGGTCGCGCCGATCAGGCCGGAGGTCTCGCCGGCCAGGACCAGGCCGATGCGCGGCGCGCCGGAGCAGTCAAGGGCCGCGTCCAGCAGGTCGGAAAGGGCCACGTCGCCGTCCGGTTGCGCCGGACTGAACCGGGCGGCATGCGAAAAGGGTCCAGAAAAACAGGCGGCGTGAAGCACCTGGGTTTCGGGATGATAGGTTGGCGTTGAAACCATGTAGTCGGCGGCATGCGTGTTGGGCGCAAGGGCAATAGCGACACCGCTGACGGCCATCCATTCCCCGATGCGCGCAGCGGTGGTGTCGTCACGCGCGCCGAACGCGCCGAGGCCCACGCCGCACAAGGTCGGTGTCACCGGCAGCCCGTGCAATGGCGCGGCTTCCTCCGGGGTCCCGTCGCTCAAAAAGACAGGCGTGGAACGGGCGTTTGCGGACAGCGTTTCCAGCTCGATCCGCAGGGCCTTCGTCTCGATCAGGCGCGTACCCGGCGGGGGGCCATGCCGATCATCTGCGCGTGTGGCCTCGGCGCTTGTCAGCAGGGTGGTCAGACCGCTCATTTCAAGGACTTCGCGTGCGGTATCCCGGGCCTCGACAAGACGCAGTCCGCCGCCGAGTTTAGCGAGTTTCCGGTGGCCGATCAGGAGTACGCGGATGCCCGCGGAGCTGATGAAGGCCGTTTCACTAAGCGAGAGGACCACATGGTAATGTCCCGCGCGGATGGCTTCCTCGAACTGTCGTTCCAGGGTGTCGGCGTGCGCGGCATCGAGCCGCGCGGGGGCGATAAGTGGCTTGTCGGTCATGGGGCCTCCACACGTTCAGCGCGGTTAAGGACTGCGGGCGGAAGGTCGAGGCCGTAGGCGGCGGCCGTGGTCGGCGCGACCAGCAGGCGGGTGCGGCTGACCGGGGCGTTCGGCGTAGTTTGCGTTGGCATGGTCAAACGAAGGCGTTGAAGGTCGGCTTCATTGACGGCCACCTTTTTAACGGATACCTGCTGGAACGGAATGAAGTCGGGAGATTCGCCGCGCAGCACGCGCGCGGTAAGGCGGGCGGCGGCTTCGCCGGAATGCCATGGATTGAATCCGACGGCGACGGTGGCGCCCTCGTTGATCATGTCCAGATCGTTGCTGATGAGCGGAATGCGGGCATCGCGGGCCACGGCGTGGATCGCTGCAAAGCCGGCGACGGCCGTGTTGTCGCCCGTAATCCAGATGGCCTCGCACCCGCGCTGCACCAGGGCCAGCGCGGCGGTGTGCAGTTCGGCGGATGAGGCCACCGTTACCATCTCGAGATCCATGCCGCATTCCTTGAGCATCGCGGCGACCCGTTTGACGGCTTTGGAGGAGTTGGCTTCCGAGGGGTTGTAGATGGTTCCGATTTTTTTTGCGGCGGGCAAGAGGTTGGTCATGATGGCCACGGTATCCGCCAGCGGCGGAAACGAACCGATCCCCGTCACGCCGGGCAGGTGATTGGTGAAATCGGCGCCCGCGCCCGCGCCGACCGGATCATAAACAAGGGTGAAGACCACCGGCGTTTTGCGAACGGCGCCCAGCGCGGCCATCAGGCATGGCGTGGTCATCGGGGTGATCACATCCAGGTCGGCCTCATCGAACTGGCGTGCGATTTGCGGTATCTGTGAGGCGTCGCCTTGCGCGTGCCGAATCAGGAATTCGATGTTTTTGCCTTCTACGAATCCTTCGTCGGCGAGGCCCTGTTTGTAGCCCTCGATGCCGCGGTCGATCATCGGGTCCGGGCCGTAATAGAAAATCCCGACGCGCCGGGCTATCGCCGCGTCGGTTGTGGTCCGGGGCGTCGCCGCCCCGGTGTTTGTCGCGCTGATAACGTATGCGGCGGACGCCAGGAGGGGAGCAGGAATAGTCCAGTTATCCCGTAACCGGGGTAGAATGGCCGTATTCACAAAAAGGCGTTCGGGGACCACATTGTCCACCGGGATGGAGGCCGGCGCACGGCCTTCAAGGACATCTGCGGCGAGGTCGCCGACGGCTGCCCCGACCTGGTAATAATCCGCGCCCAGCCCCAGCAGTGCGCCGTTTTCCGCGTGGATGGGCGCGTTGGCAAACACCGGAATACCCGCCTGAAGCGCCATCTCGATGATGCCGGGCGTGGCCAGCTCCACGATGTTGTCGCCGCCGATCCAGATCGCCTCTACATTCCGCGCCAGCAGCGCGCGGGTCGCGTCGGTGATTTCGCTGGATGTGACGACCGGCATTTCGACCAGGGTGATGCCCAGTTCCTCGCACACCTCGCGTGCCAGGACCGTGCAGGCCTCCGAACAGGTTTCCGAGGTGCACCAGACCACGCCCACGCGCCGAAGTTCGGGGCGGATTTGCCGGGCAAGGTGGAACACCTCCTTGACCGGTTGAAAGGTGCCGATGCCCGCCAGCCAGGCCGGCCGGGCCGCCGGGTTGGCCCGCGAGAGGCCCACGCCGCTTTGAAACGGATCCGTCACGGTCCCGAACAGATGCGGCATTTTGCGATGCCTGTTGGCCGCCGCCATCACCTGCAGCGCGGGCGTGCTGAATGTGATCACCATCGCGCTGTCGCTTTCCGCGATGGTCTTGGCCACGCTGTTGGCCATGGACATATCCGCATTCGCACTGTAGCGCCGGAGGATAAGCTCGCGTCCGGGGCGCAGCCCTCGCGCGGTCAATCGGTCGATACAGCCTTGTGCCGATTCCTCAAGCAGGTCCCGATCGGAAAAAAGAAAGATGGACACCGTCCGCTTTTCAGGCGGCGGCCCCTGGCGCCTGTGCCAGTCTGAAAGCAGCAGGATGACACAGCATAAGCCGATCAGGAACAACCCGGCCCCAATGCCCTGCAGTCCTTTAAGCATCGTTACCCTTTCTCTGTTTCTCCAGTACCTGTTCGATTCCCGGCGTCTGCAATGCGCCGGAATACAGGGAAATATCATGTCGATTCCTTTGCCGGATGGAAAGGCTTTTCTGTGGGTCCTCCCCCGTCTTTCCGCCCTTCTGGGTGGGGCCGATGGCATTCGACCTGCTAAAAACGGCGTATAATGAGTCTGATCATGGAAGATAAAGCCGTCGCAACGGATGTGCCGCCGGAGGTGTGGCGTCATCCGCTGTTTGCCGGTTGCGCGGAATACGTGCCCGTAACGCAGGACCTGGCGATCGCCTTGTGCGATGCCGGGCTGCGGCGGGTGCGCCGTATGCCCAGTACGGCGGACTATTCCCGCCTGGCCCTGCTCGACGCGGTGCAGGCGCAACAGCGGAAGGCGCTGCAATGGCTTGACGGCATTCAGGACCCGTCCGCCATCGCGCTCAAGGGACTGCTGAATCATCTGGAGCGTCTGACCGGCACGCAGTCCAACGGCCTGTCGGACGAGATGTACCAGCGCGCGGTGACCCGCCTGGCGGAAAGTCTCCCTGCACAGGCCCGTGCCGTCCTGCCCGAATTCCCGGCGGCGAGGGAGGATATTCGCGCGACCCTGGGCCTGATCCGGATTTTGATTGTGGACCGATTTTTCCGGGAAAGCGCCGCATGGCGCAACCGCTACCTGAAATCGGCGTACCGGTACGCCGACCGGGCCTTGCGGTATAACACGACCACCGATCTGGCGCGCATGCGTCCGGTGCTGGCCTGGATACGTCAGGTACTGACCGGACAAAGCCGCAGCCGGGCCTCGTATGCGGATGTTGGGTGCGCGGTGGCTGAGGGCGCCCCGGCGGTTGTGCTGGCCGCGGAGACCCTGCGCCGGGGGGGGCTTGTCGAGACGGTTCACGGAACGGATATCGTCGTGGCCTCACGTGAACTGGTTGCCCACATGCGCGGCGAATACCATATCAACCTCTACAGCAGCAATCCGGTATGCCGTCCGTTGCCGATGCGCTACGATGTCATCCTGCTGGCCAATGTGCACCGCCACCTGGTGCAGGCTGACCAGGAAACCTTGTTGCGCCACTTGGCCGCCTCTCTCAACACACAAGGTCTCCTCTTCATCAACTGGCGCTTCAACGACCGCGAAAGCCCCTGCCTCTGCCTGCAAAAAAACGCCGGCCACATCGAAGTCCTCGCCGAGTACAATTGTGTTTTTTAAGGTAATTATGGCCAGAGTTTATTCTCTGCGAGAATAGCGCAGAAGGCATCAAACGACAGGACTTCAATGTTGTCCCCGTTGATATGTCATTCGCTTACCTTGTCGTCAAATTACGGCGTAATTTGACGAAAAGTAAGTCTTTTTTCGTCAAAATCGTCCATAAACCGCCTCTCACTAATAGACAAGATTGGCGCCAAAGGCAGGGATACGTCCTGCTTTTACATCGGCGGACCACTTATCGAGTTTATCAGAATGGAACGACCAAAATCTTCGACACCGGTCGAAATATTGGAGTACCACTTCCTTTTCGCCCTTCTGGAGGAGTTCCTTGGCCAGTGTCATATTGGGACCAAATGAGTTCATTGTCGGGGATCCATCACTGTCAGCGGACGCCAGCAGGCGTTTCTTCGCTTCGGCAATATCACCTTGGGCCAGCGCGATTCTCCCGAGTACCTGATTGGCGTCCTGTATGGCGTTGCCGTAGGAGGATGTTCCCTTGTATTTCGGGGCCAGGGATTCCAGTTCCAACGCCAGTTCGCGGGCGTCTTCGGGGGTGTCTGTTTTCTTGGCCTTACGAATAGCTGCGCATAACGCCTTGAAACGCTCCATTTCATTGGTGGCCTCGTCCACGTCCCCCGCGGAGATTCTTCCCATGTGCTCTTCCGCCGCCCGTTCCACATCGGTGAGATGGCTTGCCCGCTCGAACATAAGGGTCCAGTCAGAAACGCGCAGGAAATCTCGCGATTGGCCATAGTCGTTTGTAAGGGCGTACTCATCGCCGAACTCCTTGCGGATATCGGGGTCTTCCGTTTGCGTGAAGCCTCCGATATAGTAACGTCCACCGTCCGGGTCCTCCCATTCTTTCAGGTTGATGAAATACTCAGCGCCTCGCGCCTTGGCTGCTTCGTAAAAACCCTGCACAATGAACAGACTGGACCCAACCGATGATCCCATCTTCTTGTAGGTTAATCTGAACTTTGATGTATTCGCGTTCCGCTCGATTTCTTCAATTCGCATGAGGAAGTTGGTGTCGCCGTAGGCGGCCGTATCAAGGACCACGAGTGCGGATGAATTTGTGTCCGCTCCGGCAATTGCTGTCAGAAAGAGGCCCAGGGCGGTAATGGTAATGGTTGATTTCATTAGCGTGCTCTCTCTGTATAAGCGGCGTCCGTGCATTGAATAATGGATAGGTCGCAGGTTTCCCAGGCGGCGCCGTCACTCGATAGGGCCTGGGCGAGGCAGGCGGTCAGGCCGTGGTCGGGGTCGAGGGTCAGGGTGATAAAGCCGGCCCGTTTTTCTTTGGCGGGGGCATCCAGACCGGCGGAACCGCTGTTGACGCAAACAGTGGCGGGGGTGCCGTCCGGACGGAAGAGCCAGCGAACGTGTTTATGACCATGCAGGTAAACAGGCGGCTGGTGGCGGGCAACGAGCCGGGCGAGTTGCTCTTCCCCGATCAGTTTGTGCTGCCAGCTTTCCTTGTGGGCGGAGGGCGTGGCGTAAGGAAAGTGCCCGGTGAGGATCACGGACCGGCCCGCCAGGCGCGCGTCGCCAAGGGCATCGTCCAATTGTCGCAGGAGCGCTTCATCCAGGTGTCCGTTCGAACGCAGCATATAGGGCCGCGAGCAGTCGAATCCGATCACCCGCCATTCATCGTCCACATCGAGGACACGCACACGCACATCGGCGCCGGGCATGGCCCCGTATGGGAACGTCCGTTCGTAACGGAGGTCGCCGACGGTCACCGGGGTATAGCGGTCATGATTGCCCGGAAGAACAAAAAAACGCTCGCCCCATTTATCGTGCAGCGGGGCAAACAGCGCGGCGGCGGCTTTAAATTCGTTTTTCAGGGAGGCGGTGGTCATGTCGCCCGAAAAGACGACCAGGTCGGCCTCCTGCTCCAGAATGCGCGCTGTAACGCGCCGGGCATACTCCGGCGGAAAGCGGAATTTGCGACGTAACGAGAGGTTAACATACCCCAGCAGACGCTTGGGATACCAGAGGTCCCGCCATTCCAGAACGCCGTCCCAGAGATGAATATCACTGAAATGAATAATCTTCATGGGGATATGATGCGTTCGCCCGGACGGGTTGTAAAGTCCCTGGAACCTGAATCATTAATAAATGTTCCAAGGCACATCAAACACGTTCTCCGCGATTCGATGTCATACGGCATCGGCAATCGTGGATATATCCGACCAGGGGATAACGCGAACCGGCCCATCGCCCCAGGGGATTGCTCCGCCATAGATCAGCGTGGGATTGATGGCCTCATTCCCGGCAAGCGACAGCCATTTATTTATGGTGGCAAACCAGTCTGTAGAAAGCGTTGCCCCGGATTTAATCTCGATCGGCATCAACCTTCCGGCCTGCTCTGCCACCACATCCACTTCAAGCCCTGTATTGTTTCTCCAGAAAAAAAGATTACTTCGTCTTCCCCGATTGAAGCGCCCCTTCATCAATTCGGTTATGACCCAGTTCTCAAAGATGGGGCCACGCAAGGGGTGCGTTCTCAATTGCGAGGCATTTTCGATCCCGAGTAAACGAATGACCAGGCCGGTATCCCAAAAGTACAGCTTCGGCGTCTTTACAATACGTTTTCGATAATTTCGATGATGGGGCTGCAATCGAAAGGCCACATAGGAAGCCTCCAGTACTGAAAGCCAGTGACTGACCGTGCCGTGATTAATTCCGCAGTCGTTGCTGATCCGACTGGCGTTAAACAGTTGCCCGATATTCCCCGCGCACAGCCCAAGAAAACGTTGAAAAAGCTGTATGTCCTTGACATTCAGCATCTGTCTGACATCACGTTCAACATAGGTCGTAATGTACGAATCGTACCAAAGGATCGGATCAATCTTCCGATCAAATACCGGGGGATAGGAACCCTGCCACAAAACCTGATTCAGATCACCGGAAAGATACGTGCCCTCATTCAGCTCAGAAACACTAAAGGGTAACAACGTCAGTATCCCGATTCGGCCGGCTAAGGTCTGTGTTATTTTCTCCATCATGCCGAATTGTTGGGACCCGGTCAGGATGAAACGCCCAGGTTCGGAATGAGCATCGATAATTTCCTGAAGATACGAAAACAAATCCGGTGCTCGCTGCACCTCATCAAGAATGCAGCCTGCCGGGAACCGTGCGAGAAAACGCCGTGGATCGCGGGTCGCCATCATACGTTCATCAGGCGTTTCCAGAGAAACATACGGCTTATCAGGAAAAATCATTCGAGCAAGCGTTGTCTTTCCGGATTGTCGAGGACCCGTGATCCCAAGACAACCAAATTGAGCCGACAACGAACGTACAACTGATTCAATATTTCGATTAATCATGGCGACATCTTACAAATTTACAGCGCCAGTGTCAAATTGTAAAAACGCAAAGAAAGACCAAGAAAAACAGGGGGACAGAGAGGGGGATCTGTCTGAAATTTGGTGAATTTTTGCATAAAAAATGGTGGTTTTTGTTAAAACCCGCATTCTTGTCCGATGCTGCGCGTTCTCTGTCCCCGTTTTTTCCCCTGAATCATTAATAAATGTTCCAGGGCACAACAAAGGCGTGGTCCGTGATTTTTTCGCATTGTTCAGCGCACGCGAGGATAAGGCCCGGAGCAAATTTCCGGTGCGGATATTGTTCCCGCAAGGCTTGAAAGCCCCTGATGTCATGGCGGGAAGGACGGCTCTTCAATTTAATTTCCAGTGGATAGAAAATGCCGTCACGTTCCAGCAGCATATCCACTTCGCCTCCGCTGTGTGCGCGCCAATGATACAAGGCGGTCTTGCGCGTCATGGCGGTTTGAAGTTTGCGGATTTCGGCAATCATGAATGACTCGAAAAGGAAGCCCGTCATCGGATGAGCATCCAGTGTCTTCGGTGTGGTGATGTGCAGCAAATGACATGCAAACCCGGTATCGGCGACAACCCCCTTTGGTTTTGAAGATATACGCTTGATGCTGTTGCCATGCCAGGCGGGAATGTCAAACCATTGGAAGGTTCCGGCAAGAATCGTCAGCCATCGCTTGGCTGTTTGAGGGGTAATGCCGATCTCGCGTCCGAGCTGACTATAGTTTATTTCATGTGCTGTAAGCGTGGCCATCAACTGGACAAAACGACCGAATGGCTGCCAATCATCCACGTTCAACAGCAAACGCGCGTCCCGCTCTATGTATGTTCTCATGTATGCGGAGAAGAATTCAGGGACCATATCCAGGGGCATTGTATCCATTTCCGGCAGCGAACCGCGCCACAGGGTTTCGTAACATGTGCGGCCTGTTTCAAGCAAAGGATGACGGTCGTTGATAAATTGCTCCGGATTCTCAAGATAATGCTCCAGCCAGCAGGTGGCCGGGATTACTTCCGCCGATTCGCAAAGGGCGAACCCCTCCAAATCCAAAAATACGGCTCTGCCCGCCAGTGATTCACTGATGGACTTCATGACCGACCATTGCTGTGAACCTGTAAGCACAATCATTCCCGGACGTTTATTGGCATCCACCAGGCGCTTAATACAGGGAACCACTTCGGGAGCATACTGAATTTCGTCAAGAATCAACGGAACGGGATGATTCTGCAGGAATAGTTCGGGGTCGGCGCGTGCGTTGCCGATATCAACCACAGGATCAAAGACAACCATGTCCCAATCCGGTAACAGGTGTTTGAGAAGTGTGCTCTTCCCAACCTGCCTGGCGCCTGCCACCACCACCACCGGGAAATACCCGATCAGTGACAATAAACGGTCTGATACAAGCCTTTCTTTGTATTTCATGCTTGAAATCTAATGATCCAACCATCAGAAATCAAGTCAAAACTATAATTAATTGGTCTGCCTATTGTCGGATATCCCTACGGGATA
>RZZM01000755.1 GCA_009929845.1 Spartobacteria bacterium | reverse complement strand
AACGTGGCCGGCTTTTCCGGACAACCAAATAAAAAAGCCTGGACCATGCGGTCCAGGCTAAAAAAAAACGCCATGGACCGGTGTTCCAGTCCATGGCGAAATGCGCAAAAACGATGTTTTTTGTCTTAAGCAACCAATCGCCAATGAACTGGGTCCATCGCCGCGGCTGCCGCGATCATGTGATGCATACAGTGATCCGGTGGTGTCCGTGAAAAAATTTGTCTGTAATGATCATTAGTAGCGACAATCACCGCTCTTGTCAACCGCTGCCTGGCCGGGATCGGGCTGAAAATCACCCGACCTGCTCCATCATCCGCTCCATTTCCCGGATTTTGGGCTTGATGTCATTGCGCTTCTCCACCACCAGCACATCTTCCAGCTTGGCCAGCTGTTTGACAACCTGCTCAAGCCTGTCGGTCTCATCGACCTTGAGCCAGATACAACTGGTCTTTCCCTGGCCAATGGCATTGCAGAAAATGCCTTCCAGATTAAAGGACCTCCGGGCAAAGAGGCCGCAGATCTGCGACATCACCCCGGGATGATTGTTCACGTGCAAACGCAAAATGGTGGTGTTCATGGGTTTGATCTCCAGAGGGTTTTGCAATGGGTGCTTTTGGTCATTTTATTGGTTCCGAACCCATCAGTTTTGGGCGTGGCTGTCGCCGATCATGGTGGTGTTGGCGGCTCCGGGCGGTGGGGTGGTGTGCGGGGCGCAGTGTGGGGTGTTGCCCGCCGCGGAATCGACCACGCTGACCGGGCGGGTGCAGGTGGTCCCGGATGTCACGGGGCCGGCGGTGCCGGTGGCGGCGGTCCGGACCGACGACGGTGGTGCGGCGTATGTGGCGTTGCCCGACGGCGGGCGGGCCCCGGTGCGGGTGTTGGCCTCGGGGGACGGGCTGGCCGTCGTCGAGGGCCTGGCGGTGGGGGACGAGTTCGTGGTGCTGCAGCCGGCTGGGGAGGGCTGAGGGGTGTTGGAGGTCCGCGCGGTGACGTTCGCGTACCGGCGGGGTGGGGAGGAGCTGTTCGGTGGGTTGAGTTGGTCGTTCGCGGGGGGCGCGCTGACCGCGGTGACGGGGCCGTCGGGGCGGGGGAAGTCCACCCTGTTGTACCTGTTG
>RZZM01000328.1 GCA_009929845.1 Spartobacteria bacterium | reverse complement strand
GCCGAATACGCCGGCGGCAATCAACATGGGAAAGGCTGTGGGGACTTTCCCCGCAACGTCCGCGAGTTTGTTCATGAGAATCATGCCGTAAATGGTCTGCGAAAGCGGCGCTCCCACAAACGTTACCAGCGTAAATGCCGCGGGTTTACCCTGTGCGTACGCTTTTTTCCACGCTCCGATAGCGGCCGGTCCAGCCGCGCCCGCGCCCAGGGCGGATCCGATTGCCGCAAAGGCCAACGAGGACGCCGCGCCAAACATTCCCCAAGCCTTCATTACTTCTATACTAGCCATCTCTAATCTCCTTATTTATTCTTTTCGATAACAGTCCGTCAGGATATTCACTGCTAAGCCTGTTCTTCCAGTTGTTTGCTTTTTCTTGCGAAAGGTTCGTATTCGTGTCCGGTCCACTGCAACCCGATATGCGATGAAAATTCGAGGGTATTGAGCCTGACGCCATGGACCAGGATGCCCAGCCCGCAGAGGGCGATATTCAATGCGTGCCCCAGAAACAGGAACAGGGCCCCCACAAAGGTGCTCAGCACATGTCCGAACATGGGTGCGAGCATGGTGTTGAACGCGCTGGCCACGGCATAGGAGGCGGTGCCTACGGCAAAAAGACGCAGATAGGATACCACATCGGTGAAATTGGAAATGATGCTGAGGGGCAACATCGCGTGATTGAACCATTCTTCCTTGAGTTTTTTGGGCGGGGTCATGAAGAGGATAATCAGGACCGCGCCGACCCCGGCCAGGATCATGACCGGCTTCATGGAGATATCCTTGCCCAGCACAAATATCTGTGCCACAAAGAACATCGTCCAGGTCATGCAGACCCATCCAAGCTGCGCGAGGGCCTGCGGCCGGTTGATCATGCGGAACGCGCTCCACAGATGGGCGACGGTCAGGTGCACCGCGCCAATCAGAAAACAGAGCAGCATCATGTTGTTGTCGTCATTCAACCAGGGGACGAGTGCGTCGCGCTTCCAGGCCTCGATGCCGAAATAAGTGCCGGTAAGGATGCCCCAGACCACCGTAGCCCAGCTCATGATATACAGGAACGTAAACGGATAGGCGGGCGCCTTGGGCATTTTCTTGCGCGCCCAGCGGGTGAGCAGGATAAAGACGACGCCGTAACCGGCGTCGCCGACGAGCATGGCGAAAAAGATACTCAGGAAAATGAGAAAGGACGGGCTGATATCCATTTCGTTATAGCCGGGAATAATGCCGGTGATATCAAAGATGGATTTGATGGGCTCGATCCATCGCGGATTGGTAATCTTGGTTGGCACCTGGTCATCCCCGGCTGGTTCATCAATGACCAGCCCCCATCCGTGTTTGGTGGCGGCTTTCCGGATGGCCTCGACATCGGAAACGGGGCAATACCCGCGCAGGTAGGCGATGACGGCCTGAACCCCCATGCCCGCGCGCGCTTCCGCATAGGTAAGACGGTCCTGCTCGGCCTTGAGAAATTCGGCTACCGCCGCGTGATCACGGGCCATGTCGGCCAGCTCTTTGTCAATCTCGGCCAGGCGGGTCTTGCCGCGTCCGATTTCCTCGTTGATGGCTTTCAGCGACTGGGCCGGCAACCGGAACGAGGGCGCGTCCAGTTCCACATCCTCGGTAGAGACGACCATATAAAAGCGGGCTTCCTTGGTTTGCCGGAGCAATTCACAGGCCGCGTTGTCCGGTATGGTCAAGGTGTCCTTGGCGCCGATGCGGAACAGCTTTACGAAGATACCTTCCGCCGCCAGTTTTTCGATGGAGGCCGGGTCGAAATTTCCGAATGGCTCAATACGGATGCGTTCGAGGTTGAGCGCATCGACGTGGGCGGACAGGTTTTTGTGTTCCTCGATATCGGCGCTGACTTTTTGCACAATTTCGGCGGGGGACAACCCGGAGGCGTCCTTGTCGGTTTCGCCGACCAGACGTTCCAGGACCCGTTGAGTGGTGGTGATGGCGTTACGCGCCTCGTCCACCTCGCTGCCTTCGGGGGCCTGTATATGATCGAGATGGACGACCCCGAGTGCGCGCAACTCTTCCAGCGCCGCATCCCTATCGGCATCCATGCACAGGACCGTCAGTTTTTTCATTTTAACGATCATGCGCTCAACGCCTCCTGATACCAGGCGATGTCTGGCCGGGTGTCACTCGTCTTATCTGTCCATATCACTGTCATACTCATCCACCTCAGCGTTTCGCCACTGTTTTGCTTTTGGCAATTTTCGCGCGGGCGACCGCGGCGGTTTCCTGATCGCCAAGAAAGACACGAATTTTGCGGATGTTCTCTTTGCCTTCGGGGATTTTCACCTTTTCAAAGAGGTTAACGCGCTGATTGGTCACGCGCAGCTCTTCCTTGAGGCAGACAATCTGCTCTTTCATCACGAGACGCTCGACGCGCAGGCGCATCAGGTGTTCGAGCACCTCGATGCCGGTATCGACCCAGGCGGCGGTAGCATAGAGATCGGGAACCTTGGTCTCGAAGAGGACATCATCAAGCACGGGGATAGCGACACCGGCGATATTTCCCTGGTCAAGCTGTATCCTTTTAATCCGCACATAGCTTTCAAAATCGAACGGCTCGGAAAACAGCTTCAGCCACGAGCGCAGATTGTTGAGGACGTTTTCCTCCTCAATGCGCTTTTCTTCAATGCGCGCGGTCAGTTGCCGCACTTCCATCTGCAACTGCTGCTTTTTGAGCTGCAAGGTCGGCAGATAGCGTACAAAACGCTGCAGGGCGTCCCGTTGCGCCTTCAGCTCGTTCTTTGTGAGCTTGATTTTAGCCATGCATCCGTCTCCGGCTGATTGATCCGCGGTTACGCGGCATCCTGTGCGTCCGTCTGTTCTGTTTGCTCATCCTGTTCCGGGGCATCCTTTTTTGGCCAGAAGGTATTGATCAGCTTGGTCGGGATACCGGTTTCAGCCGGATCAAAACAATCGGCCAGAATGCGCCAGCCCAGGTCGAGGGCCTCTTCCAGCGGAATATTCACGCTCAGGTTCATAATTTCATTTTCAAAGCGTTCACCGTACTTAAGCAGCTTGCCGTCCCAGGAACTCATACGGAAGCCCATCGATTGCTTCTCGAGGGTTTCCTTGTAGTTGGCGTAGAGCTGAATCATGGTATTCATGATGGTGCGATGGTCTTCGCGGGTCTTTCCGTTGACCTGCTGTTTAAGACGACTGAGTGAACCGAACGGTTCGATGCGTCCATTACGCAGATAGAACTGACCTTCGGTGATATAGCCGGTATTATCCGGCACGGGGTGGGTCACATCGTCACCGGGCATGGTGGTCACGGCCAGAATCGTAATGGACCCGGCCGTATCGAAGTCGACCGCCTTCTCGTAGCGAGACGCCAACTGGCTGTAAAGGTCGCCGGGATACCCGCGGTTGGAGGGAATCTGTTCCATTGTAATGGCGATTTCCTTCATCGAGTCGGCGAAGTTGGTCATATCGGTCAGCAGCACGAGCACGCGCTGATCGGCCAGCGCGAACTGTTCGGCTACCGCCAGGGCCACATCCGGCACCATCAGGCATTCCACCGTGGGGTCCGCGGCCGTATGGATGAACAGCACGGAGCGCGAGAGGGCGCCCTGCTCTTCGAGGGTATCCCGGAAGAACAGGTAATCATCATACTTCAGGCCCATGCCGCCCAGGATAATCACATCGACTTCCGCCTGCAGCGCAATCCGCGAAAGCAGGGGATTATAGGGCTCGCCGGCCACCGAGAAAATCGGCAACTTTTGTGACTCGACCAGGCTGTTAAAGATATCAATCATCGGGATACCGGTGCGCACCATATTCCGGGGAATGACACGTTTGGCCGGATTCACCGATGGCCCGCCGATGGGGATCATATTTTCCTGCAGGGCCGGGCCGTTATCGCGCGGCACGCCAATACCGGTGAACACGCGTCCGAGCAGCGCATCGGAAAAGGCTGTTTCCATGGGATGACCCAGAAAGCGCACCCGCGCATCCGTGGCGATGCCCCGGCTGCCCGCGAACACCTGCAGGGATACCCATTCGTTATCAAGGCGAATGACATTGGCCAGGGACGTGCCCTGGCGTGACGAAACTTCCGCCAACTCACCATACGTTACATTGTCCGCTTTAATGGTAATGACATTACCGGCAATCCGTTCAATGCGGTGGTAGACTTTATGCATCTTTGATTACCTCCGCGAGCATCTGCTCGATTTGTTCTTCCAGTTTCTTAAATTCATCCTCATCCATATCCACCCGGTTCCAGTCCTTGGTGATCTGCGTCAGTTGCTGGAAGAAACGCCGGGCGGCTTCCTTTTCGGTGAAATTCATTTTTGATTTCAGGATGCGGGCAATCCGCGTGTAGATGTACTTCTGCCGTTCCGCGCTGGTGGCGCCATCCACTTCATGGTAGGCGTCCTGCTGCAGGTAGACGGCGTCCAGATATTCCGATTTCAGATAGATGATAAAGTCATCAATCGAGGTCCCCTCCTCGCCCACCACTTTCATCATCTGGTTGACCTCGTTGCCCTGGCTGAGGATACGACGTCCGAGGTGCACTTCGTCTTCATCCACGACACCGGGATATTTGCTCCAACTGTCCAGCGGGTCAATCGCCGGGTAGCGCCGGGCGTCGGACCGCTCACGCGAGAGCCCCAGGAACGCGCCCACCACTTTCAGGGTACTCTGGGTGACGGGCTCCTCGAAGTTGCCGCCGGCGGGGCTGACGGTGCCGCCGATGGTGACAGAGCCGATAGAGCCGTCATTAAGGCGCACCATACCGCCGCGTTCGTAGAAGGCCGCGATGACGGATTCGAGGTAGGCCGGGAAGGCTTCTTCACCGGGGATTTCCTCGAGGCGTCCGGACAACTCGCGCAGGGCCTGCGCCCAGCGGGACGTCGAGTCGGCCAGCAACAGCACATTCATGCCCATCTGGCGGTAATATTCCGCGATGGTCACCGCCGTATAGACGGAGGCCTCGCGAGCGGCCACCGGCATCGAACTGGTATTACAGATGATCAGAGTACGTTCCATCAGGCTGCGCCCGGTCCGCGGGTCGGTCAGTTCCGGAAATTCCCGCAGGGTTTCCACCACCTCGCCGGCACGTTCGCCGCAGGCGGCGACAATCACCACGTCCACATCCGCGTGGCGGCTGGTAATCTGCTGGAGCACGGTTTTACCGGCCCCGAACGGACCGGGGATACAGTACGTACCGCCGCGGGCCACCGGAAAAAATGTGTCAATGATACGCACCTTGGTCACCAGCGGTTCCGCCGCGCGGAAGCGCTCGCTATAACATTTAATGGGAACCTTCACCGGCCAGGTCTGCGCCATCCGGACCTCATGGATATCGCCCTTTTCATCTTTAAGTTTGGCGACCACCTTATCCACGTTGTACTCGCCTTCGCCGATGATCTCTTCGACCGTGTATCGACCGGTCAGGACAAACGGCACCATGATGCGATGTTCAAAAATACCTTCCGGCACCGTGCCGAGGGAATCTCCGGCCCGGACCGCGTCCCCCTTGGCCACCTTGGGCGTAAATTTCCAGTTCAGTTCGCGTTTCAGCGGCGGC
>RZZM01000327.1 GCA_009929845.1 Spartobacteria bacterium | reverse complement strand
ACATCGTGTTGAGCAACGGAAATGGGCTAAAAGCCATGGTCGCAATTCGGTCAGCAGCACGGGGGGACGGCGATTTTTTAGGGTTTTCTTTCAGGCACTGTATGATTTCGAGGGTTCTCAAAAAATGATGGCTTTCGACCGAGCGAAGCATGTCAGCTCCACTCAATGAAAATAATCAATAAATCCTGCAGAGATGATGAAGTGATGAATAAAAGAAGATATCAAGAAGGGGTGACCTTGATCGTCGCTCTCGTCATCCTCCTGTTGGGATCGATCGTTGTCCTTTTGTCGATGCGAGGAACCCTGACCCAACAAAAAATTACACACAGCCAGGACGCCAAGGCAATCTCTTTCATGGCGGCTGAAGCTGGCGCGTCCATGCTTGCGGGAACGCTAGAATGCGTGGACGGCGATTTGACTCATGGCGTCTCCAGCAATCCCGATCAACCAACCCGACTGCCAGATGAAAATACCTTCTTCTACGCTGAAGAGGTTGATTCACAGCAACCCAATACCAAAGTATTCAATATCACGGGTTTTGTGACAGACGCCAGTGGAGCGATTCTTTCTAAAACACGCATTCAGATTGCATTCAATGGAAAATGTCCAGCCGATGACCTCGACCCAATCGCTGACGCCCCTCTTTCTATTGACTTGCCGGCTCCATTGACAATAGCGGGACCACTTGGCAATTTCGCTTCTTTTGATAGTGACGGTTTTTCGATAAACGGCAATCAAAAGCCAGCGATCATTAGCCATCTTGAATCTGACGTCACCAAAATAAAAGGCACGATAAAAAGAGGCCGTTGGGATCGATATACTGGTGGTGGCTTAGCGACGCCATCGGTGGCATCCAGTACACTGAATGATTCAATATGGGGTAGTCCTGTTGCATTACAAGATTTTGTGACAGCAGCGAAGGATAGCGGTGCCACCTCCGATTCGGTCAGCGGCTGCGCAAATAACGATATGTGCGTAGTCACAGGTGATGTGACCTTCAGTGGCACGATCGATTCAAAGATACTCATTATTACTGGCAATGCCTCTATCCAGGGAAATACCAGGTTCAACGGACTTCTTGTTGTGCTTGGTGGAGAATTCAGCTGGGGAGGCGCAGGAGGTGGTGGAGCTTTGAACGGTGCCATCTATGTGGCAAATGTGGATCAGAGCAATGACCAATGGACATGGAAATTGGATGAAAATGGAGAGCGTGCGAAAACCAATGTGCTCATGACTGGTGGCGGTAATGCATCGCTGACTTATGATACGGTCATCCTGGAAGATGCTGTAGGTGAGCTTACCCCCCCAGGCGACTGGACGATAAGCGCTTGGCAAGAGATCTGATTGTTGCAATCCAGAACTAAATCAACTCAACACATCTGGAGACAGTGCAATGATGAACAAAAAAAGCGTTCAACAAGGGGTGACCTTAATCGTAGCACTCGTCATCCTTGTGTTGGGTTCGATCGTCGTACTCTCGTCGATGCGAGGGACCCTGACCCAACAGAAAATGACCCACAGTCAGAACCTCCAGGCGATCTCGTTCATGTCTGCTGAAACTGGGTCATCTAGGCTTGCGAATACGATAGAATGTGATGGTTTGGATGCGCAGGGCAACATCAAATTGAAACACGAAGTCTCTACTGATCCTGAAAATCCAACCCTGATTCCGCAGCCTGATAATGAAGAAATTGGACAAGAAAACTTGGATGCGTATTTTTATGCCGAAGACATTACAAGCGAGGAAGAGTTATTACAGAAAAATCCAGAAATCAGAGTATTCATGGTCACCGGGCAGGTGAAAGATCCTGGCCGATCTACTCATTCTGTTGCAAAGATTCGGGTCAAATTTGAGGTAGACTGCGGAGGTCAGGGGGAAGCATTGGATACAGTATGGAAGGATAATATGAAGGAAATTGCTGATCGACTGACCGATATCGATGTGCATACGGTGGCTAGTGATGTTAAACTGGGCTCTAATCCTACTTTGGTAGGTAATTTTCATTCAAATGGAGACATAAAGATTGGTGGATCGAAAAGTAATTCGAGCCTCGAGGGCAGTCTGACGACTGCGGATACATGCCCCAATAATATTCCGTTAGAATGTAGCACAAGAGACAGGATCGCTACTCCAAGTCCTGACAGTTTTATCAATGATTATGTTGAGAAATATGGGGATTTAGAGGAATGCGAACCCACCTGTCCACCAAGCAGTGACTGCAAGGGAAAGATCTTCTATTGTAATGGAACTGTTAATATCAGCGATACACTAAAAAATGCAATCATCATAGCAGATGGAAATATTGAAATGACTGGAAAGAGTGTAGGGTTTCCTCCAGGTACGGACCAAAAGCCGTCGGTTGCTCTGGTTGCCAAGGGTAACATAACGATTGGTGGATCTAGCGAAAAAGCAGCGATTTTTTGGGCGGGGGGCACAATGACTCAAAATGGCGAATCAATACTGAGAGGCCAAATAGTTGCAGAAAAAATCGAATTTAACGGCAAGGTGACTATTACAGGTGTCTTTGGTTCTAGTTTTCAACCACCGGATGTGCCTGTAGGTCCAACTCCCCCACCTGATGGGGGACGCATAACCATCAAATCTTGGTCTGCTTTATAATGTGCTCCGGTTTGATCGCTACCACGCTCTTGATCGTTCCCTCGATAAAGCGTGGGAATGAGCTGTAGAGACGATCGGGTCGGGCTGACGGGATTGCGCCAGTCAGAGCCGTAGGGTGGATCAAGCGAAGTGCCGTAGGCCGGGAAAGCGCAGCGCATCCGGCCGAACCCCGCACGGCCCGATCAGGCAAGATCCCCCGTCCGCCAAACCTGAACAGGTGGATCGCGACTGAAGGATCCCCCTCTGTCAGCATAGAAGTCCGCTGGATTTGACGCAGTAAACTTAACCCTCGAGGGGGCGTGAAGAGCGGATGAAATGCCACGGTACAGCGAAGCGTTCAAAGCCAAGGTCGTCGAGAAGATGATGCCGCCCAATGCCCGCACGGTGGCCGATGTGCACCGGGAGACTGGGGTGTCGGAACCCACCCTGTATGCCTGGCGCCGGCAGTTCCAGAATCGGGGTGAACCCGTACCAGCGGATCCCGGGAACCCGGAGTCCTGGAGTGGCCGGGATAAGCTCGCGGTGGTGATCGAGACGGCGGCCCTGAACGAGCAGGCGCTCTCGGAGTACTGCCGGCGCAAGGGCCTGTATCCGGAGCAGATCGAGCGCTGGAAGGACGCGGCCATGGCCGGCAGTGCCGATCCGCAGCGACTGACGCGGGACGAGCGCGCCGCCTGGCAGCAGGAGAAGAAGCGCGTGCGCGACCTGGAACGCGAGCTGCGCCGGAAGGAGAAAGCCCTGGCCGAGGCAGCCGCCCTGCTGGTGTTGAAAAAAAAAGCCCGGGCGATCTGGGGGGACGACGAGGACGCATGAGCACGCCCGCGACCCGTGCCTTGGCGCTGGACCTGATCGCCGAGGCGGCCGCCGCCGGTGCCCGGGTTGCGCCGGCCTGCGCGGTCCTTGGACTGACCGGGCGCACGCTGCGCCGCTGGCGCGCCCTCGCCGGCAGCGACCGCGGGCTGGTGGACCGGCGCACCTGCACGCCGCGGGTGCCGGCCAACCGCCTGAGTCCCGAAGAGCAGGCGGCGATCCTGGCGGTCTGCAACGCGCCGGAGCACCGCAGCCTGCCGCCAACCCAGATCGTGCCGCGACTGGCGGACCAGGGCCGGTACATCGCGCCGAGTCGAGCGTCTACCGCGTGTTGCGGGCGCATGACCAGGTGCATCGCCGCGGTCGGGCGGCGGCCCCACGGCAGGTGCCCAAACCGCAGGGCGTCTGCGCGACTGCACCCAATGCCGCGTGGTGCTGGGACATCACCTTCCTGGCCTCCAGCATCCGGGGACAGTTCGACCGCCTGTACCTGATCGAGGACCTCTTCAGCCGCAAGATCGTCGGCTGGGAGGTCCATGCCGAGGAGCGCGCCGAACACGCCAGCCGCCTGATCGAACGCGCCTGTCTTGCCGAGGGCGTCCATCGCCCGGGCCTGGTGCTGCACTCGGACAACGGCAGCCCCATGAAAGGCGCCACGATGCTCAGCACCCTTCAGCGCCTGGGCGTCGTCCCGTCCTTCAGCCGCCCCTCGGTGAGCGACGACAACCCGTCTGCCGAAAGCCTGTTCCGGACCCTGAAGGACACGCCAGCCTTTCCACCTCAACCGTTTGCCAGCCTCGCCGATGCCCGTGCCTGGGTCGCGCGCTTCGTCCACTGGTACAACGAGGACCATCGCCACAGCACGATCCGCTTCGTCACCCCCGGCCAACGCCATCGCGGGGAGGACATCGCGATCCTGGCGCATCGACACCAGGTCGACCGAGACGCTCAACGCGCCAACCCGACACGCTGGTCGCGCCAGACCCGGAACTGGACACCGATCGATCACGTCTGGCTCAACCCGCCGAAGGAGCATGCCAAAACTCCAGATCCGGTGGTCGCCCAGGCCGCATGAAAAAGCGGACAACTACGTTGACAAACACCGGGATGGCCCTTCATGACTTGGATCCCGGCATCCCGGCCGGGATGCCAGCGAAGTGGGTGCTGCTCGGCGTGCTCATCGGCATCACGCCGAGCCCCGCGATGTTGATCGTTCCCACGCTCCAGAGACTGGGCCGGGTGAGCGCAGCCGAACGCGACGTTTCAGTGGACCGGCAGGCTGTCGGGTTACGGTGTGCGCCAACCCGTTGAGCTGAACCACGAGCTCCTGCCACGCACGCCTAACCCGACCTACAGAATGTGCTCGACTTACCGAGCCCATTTGATCGACATAGACTGCTTGCCCTGCCTCTGATCCTGAATCCAGTCATTGACTCACGCAAAGACGCCAAGAACGCAAAGAAAATAGAATCTTGAATCAGTGAAGGGACTCACCGGTCAGGTGAGCGGCATGGCACTGCTCACTGATTGAAACATCTTTGCGCCTTTGCGCCTTTGCGTGAAAGCTGCTTTTTTTGGGATCAAGTCTCATGACGATAGCCGCACGCGCCCACTATCCCCAAGCCGAGCGCCGCGGTTTGGAGGATGGGTCCGCCCGCCGACCATCCATGGTCAACCGCGGCCACGCCGCGCGGGCTTGACCCATCCTACGGGCGATCTGTTGGAGGACGATGCCCCAAGGACGCGATGATCATGGCGTCGTCTGCTGCTCCAGCAGGGCCTTGAGACGAGCGACCTCGGCGAGGGCGGCTTCCTTGTCTCTCAGAGCGGCTTCCTTGGCCTGACGCTCCGCCTCCTTGGCCTGACGCTCCGCCTCCGTGGCTTGACGCTCAACCTCCCGATCCCGCAGCGCGGCCTGCTCGGCCGCGCGCAGCTGCTCGAGCTCTTGCTCGATGGCACGTTGCACGCGCAGCGCCTCTTGGCGCGACTGATAGCGGTGATCATCCCGCTCTTTCTCGGAAAAGGCGATCAGTGGTAAGCGTCCGGCAAACTACCGGATTACCCCTTCCCGTTTCAGGTCGTCCATTTTCAGATTGTGGGGCAGCAGCGCCGCGACTGCTTCGGGGGACTT
>RZZM01000754.1 GCA_009929845.1 Spartobacteria bacterium | reverse complement strand
AAAGCGTGAATACGTTTCACAAGTGTGTGTGAGGTTAGTGTACTTGTATTATAGAAAGCGGAGGATGAGATGAAGAGATTGGTTATGGTGGTGTTAGGTCTGACATGCGCCTCGTTAGTGTCGGCAAACATGTTGGTCAATCCCGGGTTTGAAACGGCCGAGGGTGGCAGCGGCGGAAATGGGCGCACGCCTGACGGGTGGTGGGCATACAATGACGCTGTTTCCGAAGGATGGGCCGCGATGAGCGGTACGAACGGAGTTGCGTTCAGGGCATGGAACGACACGTCATACGGAGGAATGGGGCAGGATGTGCTAGTTGATCGTGCCAACGGAGATGTGTTTGAATTCAGCATTTACGGGCGCGCGGAAGCAGATTACAGCTCAACAGCGAACGAGACCTGGTTAAAGCTGGAATTCTGGAATTCCGCGGGTGATCAACTTTACTATGCGGTGACCAATGATATCTACAGCGCCATGGTCAGCGATCCTGACAACTGGAACCAGTATATTTTCAGATATACGAACGACAACGTCAACGTCGGCATGGTGAAGCCCATGTTCGGTGGCGGCGAATGGAGCAACACGGGCGGCGATCAGGCGGCTACATGGGATGACGCGTCCTTTGTGCAGATTCCTGAACCGGTCACCGCGGGCCTGCTGCTGATCGGCCTCGGCGGCGTTTACATGTTCCGTCGGCGCAAATAAGCACATCAAAGATTTACAAAAAAAGGGATGGCCTCACCGCCATCCCTTTTTTTGTGCGCAACTCGGAAACCCATCGCTGATCCCAATCTCATGTTTTCCCGCCAATCCGGCCGCAGGCGACGCCGCAGGACAAGCCCGCCCTCCAGGTTTGCTCTACAAGCATAACCCCTGGAGGGCGAGATTCCCATCGAGCCGGCATGTACCCGCACCCAATCTTATACAAAAAGCCTGCGGTGCACCGGGCTCTACGGAGTAGCCGCCCTCCAGATATATCGTGCAACAAGTAACCTTTGGAGGGCGAGATTCCCATCGAGCCGGCTTGTACACGCGCCCAATCTTATCCAAAGAACCCGCGGTGCCCCGGGCTCTACGGAGTAGCCGCCCTCCAAGTATATCACGCAACATGTAATCCTGGAG
>RZZM01000753.1 GCA_009929845.1 Spartobacteria bacterium | reverse complement strand
AGGGCGATTGCATCTTAAATTCCGAGCACGCGTTCCAGATAGGTGTCATTGAGGGCGGCCCGAAAGCGTTTGGTCTGCACGCTACCTTTGCTCGGCTCTTGGCGCAAGAGATTGAGCGCGATGTGGCGAATCACCCCCATATTCTGGGGCGCATGGCCCGTCCGAATGCGGCTGGCATCTTCATGAAAGACGACGTCGAGGACCCAATGGACGCGGTTTTCGATCCCCCAATGGCCCCGCACCAGCGCATTCACCTCGCGTGGCGCACGGATCTGATCCAGCAGGTAGTACCGCTGTTCGGTCGTTGTCCGCCCATCAACGGTGCGCTGGGCTTCGACCAAGGCGACACTCGCCAGATCACGCCAGCGGTTGCCGGGATTCAGATAGGCGATCACCTCCGGATCGCTGATGACATACGCCGTGCGGGTTTCGATCCGCCCATGCCCACTCGTGGTTTCCGTCGCACTGGTCAGGCCATATTCCGGCTGTTGGGTCGCTCGCGCATCGGCGAAGAGGGCCTGGACATCGGCATGCAGCGTCGTCTGATTCGCTTTCAACGCCAGGACGTAGTGGCCTTCACGGTCACGAATCTTCGCCGCAATGGCGGTCTGACAGCCCATGGCATCGAGCGTGACCGTGCTGCCGCGTAGGTCAAGCAGGTCAAGTAACTGGGGGATCGCCGTAATCTCATTTGATTTGTCGTCCACCGCAATTTGCCCCAACACCAAGCGGTTTTCTGCGGCCCAGGCGCTGACGAGGTGCAGCGCAGCTTTCCCGTTGGGGCGGTCGTGACTACCACGATGGGTCTTCCCGTCAATCGCAATGACATCCGTTCGTACCGTTTGCACCGCCTGGATCCACTGCAGAAAGCTCTGCTGAAACTGTTCCGGGTCGATGCGCGCAAACACACGCCCAAACGTATCGTGGGAAGGAATACCGTTGGGAAGTTCCAACATATCCTTCAACCATGCCTCTTTGCTGGTGCCAAACTCGGCGACGCCGACCCAGTCATCGGCACCGCAGATCACCGCACAAATGGTGATGATGATCATGTCGAGCAGGTTGTGCGCCTTGGTGCGCTCGATCCGTGGGTCGTCCACCGTTGCGAAAAAGGACGCCAGGGCAAGC
>RZZM01000752.1 GCA_009929845.1 Spartobacteria bacterium | reverse complement strand
TGTCGGAAACATTCTGATAGGAGAGATGGTCGTCGATGGCATTGGTCGTGAACTGCACCTGGTAGGCATGACCGGCCACGGCCTGCCAGCCGACGAGCAGATCGGGGCCACCCGCGGACTGGATGGAGCTGAGCGCGAAGAAGGAACCGGCGTCGAGCATATCCGTCCCGGCCAGCGCCTCATCGCCGTCACGCACGCCGTCCCCGTCCGTATCGGGGTTATCCGGGTTGGACATGTAGCTCTTTTCCCAACTGTTGTTGAGTCCGTCATAATCGTTGTCGGCGGCGTCCAGGGGATTGGTGGTGGCCACCGCGCCCACATCGAAGACCTGGTTGCCGTTGACCGCAAAGATATACGAATCGCCATAGAAGGAGGCGTTTTTCAGGTCCGAATCGTTGAAGACGCGCACGAAGATTTTCGCGCCGTCGCGCGGGCGAGGCGAGGCGATAGAGGCGCCGAAGAGGCCGGAGTCGATCAGGGAGGGCATGACCAGGGCGCCGACGCCGGTGAGTCCGCCTTCCAGCAGGGCGTTGTCGGGATGCGGGGCGCCGTCCAGGGAGGGCGGATGCGCGATCCCGTTACTCGCCCAGAGCACCTGCACCACATCCCCCGGACTGTAATAATGCCCGCGGAGCTTGTTGTTGAATTCATCCACCATGGGGATGGTTGCGCCGATATGAAGCGGCGTGGTAATCTGCGCATAGGACGCCCCTGCCGCGCAGACCATCAACAGGACCGCCACACAGCAGAAGCGATGAAGACCCGCCACGGCAGGTTTATGACTACGGCCGTGTCCCTCGCGGAAACTAAACAACCTTTTCATCATCCATCTCCTGACAACTACCACAATTCATCCAGTGCGCACCTAGTATTGCTGGCAGGCGCTAAGCACTTCAAGAACTTTTTTTAAGGATTTTTCTTTGCCGACAAGGCCCGGCGCGGAGAAATCGGCTCATATTCTGACGCATTACGCATTGCGCATATCATACGCATCATACATTGCATGCGGACAACACCTTCCTTATGCGCCCTACATTCCATACGCACCATCCATCCATCCAACCGCTTTCTTTGTCGGCGGCGTCTCAACACGCAAAGTTCTCCACACCTTTACGAGGTAATTCGGTAAC
>RZZM01000326.1 GCA_009929845.1 Spartobacteria bacterium | reverse complement strand
GATGCCCGGTTCTCCGCCACGATCGAGTCACGGATGAGCATCCCGCTTCCTCCGCCGAGCCCGCCACCGCTTGACGAAGCCTGGTTGTCCATGATCCGACAGTTGAGCACATGCCCGTTATAGATGCCGCCGCCATCCCGCGCCCGGTTGCCGAGGACAGCGCAATTCGTGATCGTGCCCCCCTCCAGGAGGGCCATCACCCCACCACCCTGGTACTCCGCCGCCGTTGCGCCTTGCGCGAAACCGTTGATGATCGTGAACCCCGCAATGCACGCTCCGGTATGCGTCAGTGTAAAGCACCGGTTGGTGAAGGCCGGATAATTGCCATCCACCGTCGTCACCTGCCATCCATTCACACTGCGCACACAAACGGCATTACTCACCTGCACGTCACCATCCAACAGATAGTTCCCATTGGTGACCCAAACAAGATCGTCATCCGTCGCCAAGGCCACGGCATCCCGCAGATTCGTCGCCGCGGTGGTCCAATCAGAATAAGGCGGGGTATGGCTTCCCCCCGGCGCGACATAAAGCGTGCCCGCTAAAATCGGACCTCCCACGAGGCCCACCATCAGAACAAAGAGTCCAATCCTCCAGTTACAGCACATTTGTTCCGACATATCAATTTCGCTTCCGTAGTCAACACACCTGCAACAATCCTCATTCATACAACCTCCTACATGGAGGCATGCTGAAGAAAACACGAAAAAAATTCAAGAAAAAACATGGGCATTATACAACTTAGGGGTTGGCATGGTGGAGGTCACGGTTCTGGAGGTTTCACCTCCGGCTTTTCACGTTATGCCCTCCGGGCATCAGTGAAGATTGTCGGTCCTGGGCGCGCCAGCGTACAACCATCCACCCCCAATTCTGCAGAAGAACCTTATACTATGTATAGGGTGGTCTATTCCCCGACAGGGCAAAACATGAATAGCCGCCGGTGCAACCTGCAACCGATTCCCCTACTGTTTTTCGACGATCACATCATCAATAAAGCAGTAGCCGGTCCCGTGGGGATTGCCGTCCATCACGCGAATCACAAATTTTGCCTGGGCCGCACCTTTAGGCACCTTCACTTTGGTCTCAATTTCTTTCCAGGTGAGTTTACTTATATTCCGGTTCCATGAAGCGCCGGTTTCCCGCAAAATTTCCGTGCCTTCCGCATCGAACCACTCAACATCCAGGGCGCCCCATATGTTTCCCTTCATCTTTTCGTTGCGCGAGTTTTTTACAAAACCCCGGAAGCTGTATTTATCGCCCTCCTCGACATCAAAGGTCTGCAGGATACCCACCTGCCCGTCATCCTGGAGTTGCGCCATCAGCTTCAGGCTCTGTTTCCCGGAATGCGCCTCCTCATCCGTCAGCTCGAAACTAAGTTTGTCGGATGAGAACCATTCCCAGCCGGTTGGCTTGGCGCCCGGGGAGAGCGGCGCCTCAAAATCACCGTTCACAATCAAATTTCCATTTTCCACCTGAGCGAGACACGGCACACCCAGCAATAAAACAATCCCTATTACATTTCGTATACTCATAACACACCGCCTTCCATCAATTCACACAAACCTGTGTACATTGTGCCGCCAGATTCGTAAAAAACAACCCCCTTTCTGAAGTTTTTCTTCTGTTGCCCCATCTTACCCAACGAGCCTGCGGTGCACCGGGCTCTACGGAGTAGCCGCCCTCCAGATAACCACGCAACATGTACCTTAACCATAGCCATGCACTGAAATGAACCCCGCAGATGGGATAACGGGCTCATAGATAATTTTGGATAGATTGATTTTCTTGTTTTTTATACATGGAGTTCAGGAGTTAGGTCCCTAATATATTATGTATGCAAATATTCGCTCTTCACATTACCGCAGGCGCCTGCTAGGGTGAACCCATGAAAAAGTTACCCATAGGCACCCAGGATTTTGAAAAATTGCGTACGGAGGATTGTCTTTATATCGATAAGACCGCGCTGCTGTATCGTCTGATAACCGAAGGCGGTGTGTATTTTATATCCCGCCCCCGTCGTTTCGGCAAATCTTTGATGCTGACCACCCTGCAAGCCATCTTTGAAGGACGGCGCGATCTGTTTGAGGGCCTGGCCATTGATGGGCTTGAATACGATTGGAAACCTCACCCGGTGCTGCACATTGATTTTTCCGAGCGGCGGATGGATTGTTCGGCTGATTTAGCGCATTGGTTGGCGGCGACATGGAATTGTTCTTCGAAACGGTGTCTATCTTCTTCGCGAACATTCCATACGATATTACCCTGAAGAATGAGAAGTATTACCAGACTATCTTCTATCTGGTGTTTGTGTTGCTGGGGATGCGCATCGAAGCCGAATCACGCACGAACAAAGGTCGCATAGACGCCGTGGCGGTTACCGCGGACACCGTGTTTATCTTTGAGTTCAAACTGCAAGGCACGGCGGAAGAGGCCCTGGCGCAGATCGAGCGGAACGAATACGCCCAAAAGTATGCGGGCAGCGAAAAGACCATTCGCAAATTCGGGGTCGCTTTTGATCCCGAAACCCGCAATATCGGCCAGTGGATAGAGGGCGCGTAAGCCCCAGTTTCGAGCTTTTTTGCTCAAAAATCAGCAGGCATCTTCAACCCCTATCGTTGGGGTTGGGGAGACTGCGGCACGGCATGCGGAATCATGTGCCATTTCATTCAATTATGTAACTCTCACACAAGAAAATTTCGTCCTCGCACATCTGTGCAAATCTGTGTAATCTGTGGTCCGCTTCTTTTGGTTGCGACGCGCTGTTTCAGATGGGCCGATAACCCGACATTTTTCATGAGAAAGTTCTTTGACGTACCGGGTGGGAATGCGGTATTCTTTGAGTAGGTCTGAGATATAGGATGTTGTTATGCCTGTTTGTCAGGCAGTAAAACAGGTGTAGTAGATAGACATAATAATTGAGGAGATGGATATGAGTTTAAGTCGCAAGAGTGGTTTCACCCTGTTGGAACTGTTGGTCGTTATCGCCATTATCGGTATTTTGGCGGGGATGCTTTTCCCGGCGATTCAGAACGCGCTGCTGAAAGGCAAGGCCTTGAAGGCGGGCAACGCGATGGGCAGCAAAGGTATCCAGGGGCAGATTTACGCCGAGAGCCTGGAACGGGACGCGCACGGCATGGATCAGCTCTATCCCAAAGCCGATGCGTTTGCTACCTCCACCGAATATTTCAAGGACCTGCTGACCAATCCGACACAGAGCATTGAGAACGTCGATTTCACCTTCTTCAGCCTGCCCGGGACCGACGCCAGGCCGTTGCCCGGCAATCCTGATGATGTGGTTGACAGTTTTGAGGCCGAGAATAACGGCTGGTGCGTGGTGGAAGGTATCAGCACGGAGTCCAATCCGAATATCCCGCTGTTCTTCACGAAGAACGTCAACATTTCCGGCGACAACATTGCTCCGGGCAGTCTTTCGGCACTTGGAACGGACACGGCGATTCTTGACGGCGACGGGTATGACATCCTCGGCAGAAAAATGGCCATTGTGGTGTATGCGCAGGGCGCTGTGAAAACATTTGAAAAGTCCCAGTTCCTGACCGCGAACGAGTTCAATCCGAGTTCTGCGTCCAATACCTTTATTCGTCCGTAACAAAACGGCATATTCTAGACAAAAAGGGAGGCTGAAAAGCCTCCCTTTTGTATTGTATGCTGGATGGACATTGTCCTCAATGTCTTGACATTATCATCACCTTTATCCGATTTAGAATTGTGCTTCCCGATTAAATCGCTTAATACAGTCTGAATTGATTATTGATTTGGTTTAAGATTTTTGGAGACAAAATGTGTGGAATTGTTGGATATGTCGGACCCCGTGAGGCGTCTTCCCTGTTGCTCGACGGGCTGAAGCGGCTGGAATACCGGGGCTATGACTCCGCGGGATTGGCCATCATTCATGATGATCACCTTGGACTGCGCAAGAGTGTGGGGCGTTTATCCAATCTCGAAGGGGTTTTAAATGATTCGCCCCTGCAGGGAAAGACAGGCATTGGTCACACCCGATGGGCGACTCACGGCGAGCCATCCGAAAAGAATTCCCACCCGCACACGAGTATGTCCGGCGCCATCGCGGTGGTGCACAACGGGATCATCGAGAACTACCAGGAATTGCGCGCGGAACTGCAGGCCGACGGCGTGGTATTCAAATCGGACACGGACACCGAGGTCATCCCGCACCTGATTGCCCGGGAACTTGACGCGGGCGCCGCGACGTTCATGGAGGCCCTGCGCCATGCGCTTGGCCGGGTGCGCGGGGCCTATGCCCTGGGGGTGGTCCATACCGGGGAACCGGAAAAACTGTATGCGGCGCGCCTGGGCAGCCCGTTGATTATCGGACTGGGCAACGCCGAGAATTTTATCGCCAGCGATGTGCCCGCCATTCTGAGCCATGTGAAGCGCGTCATTTACCTGGATGACGGCGAGCTGGCCTGCCTGCAAGCCGATGTGGTTGACATTATTCGCCTCGACGGCGCGCGCGTCGAACCGGACATAAAGAAGATAACGTTGCAGGCGGAAGACACCGACAAGGCCGGCTTCGAAACATTCATGCTCAAGGAAATCCACGAGCAGCCGCGCGTCCTCCAAACCCTTTTTGCGCGGCATGTTCCCGACGGCAAGTCCGTGACGATTGATCTCGGCGAGTTGGATGACAACTTTTTCAGACAACTGGAACGTGTGATGATTGTAAGCTGTGGCACGGCCTATTACGCGGGCTTGTACGGCAAGTTGCTGATGGAACATCTGACCGGCATCGCCGTCGAGGTGGACTTTGGCAGCGAATTCCGGTATCGGTCGCCGAAACTCAAGCCCGGCCACCTGATTATTGCCGTCTCGCAATCCGGGGAAACCGCCGACACCCTGGCCTCGGTGCGCATGGCCAAATCCATGGGTTGCCGGGTTCTTTCCATCTGCAACGTCCCCGGCAGCACGCTGGTGCGGGAAAGCGATGCGGTGCTGTATACAGAGGCCGGACCGGAAATCGGGGTGGCCTCGACCAAGGCCTACACCGCCCAATTGATGGCGTTTGCCCTCTTGACCTTCCGGATCGGAAGTCTGCGGCGGGAACTTGATCCTTCGCGGCTGTCCGGATTTTTGACGCAACTTTCGCACGCGCCCAACGCCATTCATGCCATCCTGCGTGAAAAGGAAATCATTGACGCCATCGCCGGGAAGCATCACGACGGACCCAACGCCCTCTACCTGGGGCGCCGCTTCAACTATCCGACGGCCCTTGAGGGCGCCCTCAAGAACAAGGAAATCTCTTACCAGCACGCCGAGGGCTATGCCGCGGGCGAAATGAAGCATGGCCCCATTGCCCTGATCAATGAATACCTGCCGGTGGTCTGTATCTGCACAAAGACCTGCGATCAGTTACACGAAAAGATGCTGTCCAACATGAAGGAAGTCGAGGCGCGTCACGGGCGCATCATCGCGGTGGCCACGGAAGGCGACGCCTCCGTTGCCGGGCTGGCCGAGGACATCATTTATGTCCCCGAAATTTGCGAAGAACTCTCCCCCATTGTGAATGTTGTCGCCTTGCAACTACTCGCCTACTATGCCGCCCAGGCGCGGGGAACCGATATTGACAAACCC
>RZZM01000751.1 GCA_009929845.1 Spartobacteria bacterium | reverse complement strand
TTTTTGCGGTGCGGGCATAGTCCATCAGGTTATCGCTGGTGGCCCACCAGAAATGAAAATGCAGGAAGAGTCCGATACACATCGTTTGCATACCCCCGGCTACCGCGCCCCACCCGCTGATGTGTAGCGCTTCGTATGGTTGGCGGACCGGGAGGATGAGTGCACGCGTCAAACATACGCGAAGGCCGAGGAGAACGAAGAATAATGCCAGGATCACGCCCAGTCCCCAGCGTAATCCCGCCGAACGGCTTGAGGGCGCCCCCTCAATAACATCCGCCCAGTCACCTGGCGTACTCAATCCGTCCACGCCAGAGCGGTAGCCGGTTAATCCAAGTGGATTATAGTGAATATGCCGGGAGAAATACGGCAACACGGTTTCCGGGGCCCCGGATTTTCCCTGGGCTGCATCATTCCGTCCTGCCGCCTTTGCGGAAGTATTGGAAGCTGCCTGTTCCCGGATTCCTGCCAATTCGCCCCTGTCAAGCCATACACCGCCGCATTTCGGACACTTGTCTACCTCTATTTCCCGACTGGAACGATGAAGATGGCGATGCATGATAACGGCTTCGCAGCGGGGACAGCGCCGCTTGTCCTGCGTATCGACCGGCCGGCGCGGATTGTATTGGACCCGCAGCGGCTCCGCCGTCCCTTCGCGCCCTTGCACAATGCGGTCCAGCTCATAGTTGTCAAACCACATACCGCCACACCCCCCATCGCACACGTCGAGATCAATGCCTTCATAATGTATCGCAGTCAGTTCGTATCCGCACGCTGGACAAATCATGTGTGTATCCTTACGTCATATTTTCCGTGGGGTCTTCAGGACGTCACTACCTGTTTATGCGCCATCCCACAAGAATTTTTTTGAAATCCTTACCTCGAACGTTAGCCGCTGAACGAGATTTTCACTGATTTGCCAGTAATCGCGGTGATTTTTATGATGGTATCCACTTCCGAAGAGATACCACGCCCGGAAAATACAACTGACACTTCTCAAATCACTCTTTTAGAACCACGGATGAGCGCGGATAAACGCGGATTGGAAAATTTGTGGGATTCGTGAAATTCGTGATCAAGGGAGGTCGGTGGGGACAGGGAAGTACCCTTTTTAGGCCTTTCAGGGGCGTTTTTT
>RZZM01000325.1 GCA_009929845.1 Spartobacteria bacterium | reverse complement strand
CCGGTTCAGCCGATCTGCACTTCCGCGGGCATGACAATCATGGCGGTACGTTCCTCGCCGTGCCATTCCGGGAGTTCACAGCGGGCCGCCTTCCAGCCGTGGTGGCAGAGCCTGCCTTTGAAGGGGGCCTCGCCGCTGACCGAGCCGGTCAGTTTATACTGGTTGGGGCTGAACCCCTCAGGCACGGTCACCGGGGCGCCCTCCTGCTGGTCCAGGACCGGTTTCAGATCAAAGAGCCGTTCAACCGCCGCGCCGGCATCGCGGTGAATGTCACGCACCGCCGCGCCGATTTGCGCATCGCTGTAACTGTCCAGGTTCTCCTTGAGAAAATCCAGCAGGCGCGCTTCGCGTTGAAGCAGCGCCAGCAGGTTCAGGGCGTCATTGCGCCCCGCCTTGCGTTCACGTATCGACGGCGTTGCCGCCGCCTTCTTTTCTGTATCCAGACCGGCCACCCGCGCGGCATACGCGCTGTCGCGCAGTATCCGCCAGAAGGCCTTCCAGGCTAATCCAAGTTTCATGTCTGTAAATCCTTATCACTATAAATTCTCTTGTTTTTAATCCGATGCCGTGATCGGTTCTTTATCGTTATACGCCAAGCCTAATACACCACTTTGAAAAATCTTCAAGCCCTTAGTGCCTTTATTTCTGTAGCTTATTCGAGGACGATTCGATAGAACAGGGTGGAACATTCGGTGGGAGGGGCGTCGGTAAAGCTGTTGAAGGGTGGGGTGGCGGCATAGGGGCCGAACTGCGTGGAGATGGACGGGTCGGCCATGGTGGTCATGCGCTGGACGCGGTAGGCTTTTCCCGTGACGCTTGACCAGTGGATGACCGGCAAGGCCGGGTGATAGACCGCGCATGCGCTGATGTTGAGTGAGGACATAGCGTCCAGCGGATCGGTACCCGCGCGGTATTCACTTTGGTCCGGAAACTGATCGTTGTCGAAGTCGGCGTCGCCGGACAGGTTCGTGAGGTTGCCGCACCAGGTGTACTCCCAGGTATCCGGCAATCCATCGTTATCGCCGTCTTCGGAAAACGTCAGGCGGATATTGGGGATGGACTTGCGGAGTTTGGGCGGGTAGCGGCTTCGGATGGGGAGGGACCCGGTCCAGGTGAGTGGGTCGGTGCTGTTGTCGATGAACTGTTCGTAGGAGCGATATTCGGGGGTCAGAGAAATATAGACGTACCCGTTGCGGATCCAGGAATCATTGTTCTTTGAAAAGTCAATCAGCAGGTTGTTGGTGCCGTTGTAATAGAACGGGTGCTGAAATGTGAACGTGTGCCATTGGTCTTCGGTGATGTCCGTGTTCTCTCGATAGACCATTTCCCAGTCGTTCGATATCCAGTGCTCGGGCATTTCATCAAGGGTGGTATGCTGCATGCGGATCGTGTAGTTGTGCAGGGTGATTGTAGGGGATTCCTCGATCTCCAGGGCGAGGCTGATCAGCGTTCCTGTGTGGGGAATTTCCGATGCGTAGTAAAGCACTTGCAGCCGTTCCTGTTCGTAGTAGGCATTGACGGGATTGCGTCGAATATAGGTTCCATCGCCGATGACCACCTGATTGGAAGTCGAGGGGGGCGGGGGGGCGTTCGTTGCGATGGCATTGGTTTGTATGGCCCGAATCCAGTCATAGTAGATATAGGCAATGCCGTTTGACTGGTTTTGCGCGCCCGTAGACACCCAGGCATTGGTCAGACTGGTACCGATGGCATGCAGGCCGGTGTTGTCGGGCGGGGAGCCGTTCATTGGGATGGGAAATCCGTCACTGTCGGATGCCGAGACCAAAAAACGGGAATCATCAAGCTGAAAGGCGAGGGTGATGCCGCCCTGGCCCAGATAGGTGGAGGCGTTGGAGATCATGCCGGAAAAACGCTCGATGCCCATGCTGGAGGGCATATTCTGTTTTGTGGCAAATGAGATCGCCAGGTGGTCATTGGTTTCGCTGTATGCGCCAAAAAGCACGGCGGCATCCTCCGCAAACCAGATGGCGCCTGGCGCTGACACAAGCGCGAGCAGGGCGTTGACATCGGTTTCGAGAAGGGTATTGGTTTGAGTAACATGAATCCAGTCGATTTGTGTCTGAAGCACGCAACCGGAGGCGCCATTCCATACGATTGGATCAGCGCTGACCACGCCTGATTGGTCCGCGCCATAGCCGGCACTGCGAACACGAAGCGTTCCGTTGGTTTCTGCCAGCAGGGAGGGATCGTTGATGGTCTCCCACCGATTGGTGTATTGGAAGTCATCAAAATCATCATGCAGCAGCTCCGGACTTTCGGGGGGCAGGGTATTGGTGCTGGCAATAAATGCAAAATCCGTGAGAATGAGTTCAAGGTGGTTGGTATCCTGGGGCGAGCGGCCCTGAAAAAGCCACATATTGATGTGGACCTTTTCGTTTTGGTCCAGCGGGATGTTCTCTCCGGTATAGAGCCAGGCGGCGCTGACCAGATTACTGTTTGGGGGCGGTTCCGCATGTCCGAAATAGCTTTCGAAGGCGATGAAGTTTGTTTCCCATTGAAAGCGATGGGTGGAGTAGGTGCCCTCCGTGAACGCACTGTAGTAGTTGAAAAAATTTCCGGTCCGGGCGGGTTGGGTCACAAAATTGGCATTGTTGGTGCCGGTCCAGGCCCGGACGAATTCGATATCGATTTCGTTGTTGTCGTCGTAATAGGTGAAAAGCCCCCCGACCACATTGGTGTCGAGCAGGTCATACGCGGTCGCCACGTAGAACCGGTACTCGCCGTAACTGAACGACTGTTCACTGATGATCTCCGCGCATTGCCAGTCGGAACCCTCGCCTGTAATTTTAAGGTGTAGAAAACCATTCTCGTCGATCCAGACATTATTGGTGCTGTCGGACCAGTCATTGGGTCCGGGCCCTAGGCCTTCGCCGTGCTTCACCACCCAGTTTTGTCCGGCCCATTCAATGATGCGCGCATGGGCCCGGACGGGGGGAAAGATGCAGGACAGGAGGAAACACATAGCGATAGCAACAAGGCCGTGGTAACGCAATCTTATCATATACAAACCTCACAATACACAGACACCAACACGTAAAAGACAGGCATGAAACTAGTACAGGAAAACTTAAAAAGTGTTTAGGGGAAAAATAAAGAAAGTTATTTTAGTGGCAAAGTGAAAACCATTTCACGGGATAAATCCAATATTCGGCCTGTTCAGATGCACGCCGGGAGTGTATACATGAGGCACATTGTTCTCTTAATGGGATAGGGAACCGGAGAAGAGAAGAGCGGTATGTGGACAGGACGAGCAAATGATTAAGGCACTGGCGGCAACATTACAGGGGGTATGGATGCGTGCTTCTTATATCGGGGGAATCAGGATCAATCCACTTACGCAGATATTTAGAGACCCTGAACTGGAAAAGCAGTATTACGCCATATATACCGAATCGAGCATCAATTTCTTCCGGTTGGCGGTTGTTTTCGGTTGTCTGCTTTACTGTATATTTGGGTGGCTGGATATTTATTTCGCGCCGCAATTGAAATGGTATCTCTGGGGGATACGTTATTTCCTGTTTCTTCCCGGGTCCGTTATCCTCTTCCTTATCACGTATACCCGCTTATACCGTCGGTATGCCCAACTGCTCGCGGCTTTGTTGTGCTATTTAGCTGGGCTGGGGGTGATCATCATGATCATCATCATTCCGCCGCCGATGAATCACAACTATTATGCGGGCCTGATCCTGATTATGATTTTCGGGTATGCGGCCGCCCGCATGACGTTTGTCTGGGCGACGCTCACGGGTACGGCGCTGGTCCTGAGTTATGAGGTGGCCGCCATCTGGCTGATGGATACGCCCCGCCTGATTTTCATCAGCAATAATTTCTTTTTTATTTCCAGTCACCTGGTCGGCATGATGGCCGCATATTCCATCGAGTACTATACACGTCGGTCATTCTGCCTGATGTACCTGCTGGAAATCGAGCAGGACAAAGTGGAAGATATCGTCCTGCAATTGCAGCAGCGGAGCAGGCAGATTGAGCAGGACCTGGTACTGGCGCGGGAGGTTCAGGACATCTTTGTGCATCTGGATATTCCCGTCTATCCAACAAAACCTGTCCGCCATGCGCCGCATGTCGAGTTTGCCCAGTTGTATCAGCCCAGCGAGATGGTGGGGGGGGATTTTTGCAGCATCATTCCCATCACCGAGTCACACGTCGGGGTTTTTATCTGTGACGTGATGGGGCATGGGATGCGCGCGTCCCTGATTGTGGCCACCATTCGCGGCCTGCTCCAGCAATTGGCGGACGAGGCGGGCAATCCCGGGGCCTTTCTCACGCGGATGAACGAGGGGTTCTGCCAGATATTCGGGGAGATGGATGAAGATATGTTCGCTACGGCCTTTTATTGCGTTATCAATGTCAGAAATGGACTGGTGCGCTATGTGCATGCCGGGCATCCCTCGCCCTACATTATCCGGCGCAACAGTGATAAGGTGGATATACTGGTGGATGTGGATACCGCGCACAAGGGACCGGCGGTCGGGCTTTGCCGGGGGGAGGTCTACGGGTCATCGGAAGCGTTCCTGGGGGCCAATGATGTCCTCTTCCTGTATACCGACGGCCTTATTGAGGCCATGGGCGAATCGTATGATGATTATGGAGTCGACCAGCTTCAACAGCAATTGCTGAAGAACAAGAACAGGGACCCGGCGGAATTGCAGGAATATCTGCTGGAGGATGCGCGGTTGCATATGGGGGTTCCGACCTTCGAGGATGATGTCTGCATGCTCGCGGCGGAGCGCTTTGTCCCGGATTCGACAGCGAAATAAGCGAAGGTCAGAACTCCTTGCCTCGACCGTTGGCCGCTAATGCCTTGCGCCGCCCCCTGCGCACGCTGGTCATTGAGGACAATGACCCTCCCGGCGGTTCGGACGTCGCCTTGCGGGAGGGTCGCTGTCCTCAGCGACTGGACGGCGGGCGTGGATGCTTTGCGCCGCGCCCTGCACACGTTGGTCATTGGGGACAATGACCCTCCCGGCGGTTTGGATGTTGCCAAGCGGGAGGGTCGCTGTCCTCAGCGACTGGACGTTGGGTGTGGATGCGTTGCGGCGTGCCCAGCGTACGCAGGTCATTGGGGACAATGACCCTCCCGGTCCCTGGTCATAATCGCACTCTTTCCATCGCCTATCCCTGCGGAGCGCCTCCGGCGGGATCAGCGAGTGAAAGAGTGCGATTATGATCAGCCAACCACCTAACCCACTAATCACCTACAACCTACAACCTAAACTCCCCCGTTTGTTTGTGCTCCCTCCCCGCTGCACGCACAATCCATCTCCCCATGCTGTCATCCATGATTTATACACAACTCTTTTTTAGTCTATATCATCGAATACTTAAATACTGGGACTAACCCTTAAATACTTAAATATTCGGCGGTTCAAAATCAAGGACCAGCGGCAGATGGTCCGAGAAGGCCACCTGGGGGATCCAGAAGCGCTGGGTTGTTATTTCCGGGCTGTGCAGGATGAAATCCAATTCACGGCGGGGCATCCAGCTTGGAAACGAGGGCATGTTGCTCGGGTTGGCGGTTTTCAGTCCAGTGGCCCCCAGAAAAAGGCGGATTTACCTATCGCCCCAGCGGGCATTGAA
>RZZM01000750.1 GCA_009929845.1 Spartobacteria bacterium | reverse complement strand
GGCATACACAATCTGCGCGCCGTTGGGATACATGGTCACCGGCGTGGACTGCTGGGCCGGGTTCGCCACAACGAACGAGCCTTCCTCGACCATGGTCAGGTTATTCATCACCGGGTTATGGGCCCAGGCCTGCCACTTGTAATGACCACTCCTCAGCGAAGAAACACCCTCGGCCAGATAATCGCCCTCATGGAAGAACGTACGCGAGGCATCGATATTACGCCGGATAATCTCAGGTCCGCCGGAAAGGCTCATATTCTGGATCGTCACCGTGTAGTAATCCGGCGTGAAGGTAGCCTGGCGCGTCCCTTCCGCTTCTTCGCCACCGCCACCGGTATCGCCCTCGCCCCAGGAAAAGCGCCCGAAGGCCGGCGGATAACGCGTCATGCCGAACACTACCCTTGGCGCATTGCCCCACGACACCTTCACCGGATTATACTTGGCCAATGCGGCGGACTCACCCACATCACACTGTCCGTTTCCATTGGCGTCACCGTACGCAAAGAACCAGGCATCGCCCTCGCGGATGTGCCCCCACTTCTCACTCCACTCAAAGGTAAACACGTCATGTTGCACGCCTTCCACATTGTACACAAACTGGGCATCGGGTCTGCCGTTCATGTCAGCCGACGAGTACACCAACACCCGCAAGTCGCCTTCTGTCGGCATGCCGTCACCCAACGTGAAGTCCATGGGAATCTGCGGCACAGGATAACTGAAGATGCTGGAAGGATCTGTTCTCTCCACATGATTACTGCTGTCAATGAATCCCTTGAACATAAACTCAGCAAAGTTGCTCCATCCATCACCATCCGGATCTTCGTCGGCGTCATACTCAAGCGGGGACAGGACCGTCGGATACCTCGCCTCCCATTCATCATCCATACCATCGCCATCGCTGTAGAGTTCACCCCAGGAGCGGGCATTCGGCGCGGCGCGGCTGTCATAATCGCCGAAGCCGTCCCCGTCGGAGTCAAACTTCCAGGGATCTGTTCCCGCCAAATATTCAGCACGGTTATTCAGCCCGTCGCCATCCGGATCGCCCCAGGCGCCATCCACCCCGACATCCGAACCCGGATTGAGCCCGTGCGCCGTCTCCCAACTGTCCGGCAGCCCATCCCCGTCACTGTCCTCCAG
>RZZM01000749.1 GCA_009929845.1 Spartobacteria bacterium | reverse complement strand
CACGGATATATGTCCCGAAGTATTCGAAATGCAGGATGTGGCGACGGTCAAGACCGATCCCGTACCGGCGGATGCCGAGGCGACATGCCGTGAGGCGGCCGAGAGCTGCCCCATGGAATGCATTGAAATTATCGAATAGACAGTCGTTCTGAACAGGCCCTCGAAAGAGGGGAACGACAAACCTTGACCGGGGTCGGCGCAGCGCGCCGACCCCGGCGCTTTTTAGGTGGTAGATTGGAGCCTATTCGTCGGGTAAGACAGGGGGATGCGCGGGCTGAAGGCCCGACGTTACCGCAAGCGAAGCGCCACTCTGGGTTGGGAGGAAGTCGGATTGAAGCCTGAAGGGCTTCCTTAACGTCCACCACCCAATGCGGATTGAAGTGCCCCTTCAGGGCACCATGAACGCATGGATCAGCCCCTCGGGCGTTGCCCGAGGCTACGGTGAGGCCGCCCCTTTGGGGCTTAATAACCGGAGAGACGATGAGTTCCAGGTTCAGAAAGCCTTACCTCATGGAATGTAAAGTGACACCAGGGATTCGGAGAGCCCGGGGGGGCACCGCGGGTTCTTTGGGGGTAGACGGGGCACGGGTACAGGCCGACTCGATCGCGGAAAAGCGCAGACAGAGATGTTGAACCTTGCTGTTCGTGTTACCTGTGTCAGTTTCATTTTCCAAACGCAGTATCTCTTCGGAAGTGGATATAATCAAAAAATCACCGCGATTACTTGCGAATCAATGTAATTCTCGTTCTGCGGCTAACGGTCGAGGTAAGGAGTTCTGAAATTTTGCGTCTACAAGACCCCAAAAAGTCATTTTTTGTGCATTTTGTGCTCTTTGTGGCCATTGTTTTTCTAAACGCCGCGTCTCTGTGATGGCGAGCGCGCAATCAGAAATGGCGAACAACCCCGAAGGGTGTAAGCTTATGTGGTGCGGATAATTGAATTCCTGACTTGTCGAACGGTTAAAAGACATTACTATAGAGCCAACATTTGAATAGGACTAACATACAGCAGGGAGTTATGAAATGAAGCTGCAAAGTAATCAGATGAATGACGCGGTTTTTATGGACGCGGAGGGTCGGATGGATGCGGCCTCCGCGCCGAACTTTGACAGTCAGTGCCAGAAATGGATTGATAAGGG
>RZZM01000324.1 GCA_009929845.1 Spartobacteria bacterium | reverse complement strand
ATTGCCGGCGGGAAATTCGCGGTATTCCTGCACAAGGGGCCCTACGACAACCTGCTGCAGACCTACCAGGAAGCCTATGGCCAGTGGTTGCCCGGCAGCGGCGAACAGTTGCGCGAAGCGCCCGGGTTCGAGAAATACCTCAACGACTGCCAGAGCACGCCTCCCGCAGACCTGCTGACAGAAATCTGGGTCCCCCTCCAGTAAGCTAACCATAGAGCAGCCCCCGGCCCGGGGGCTGCTCCCAAGCGTCGGCGACGTTTTTTTCCCACAGATTACACCGATTTTCACGCTTCATCCGGGGCGCAATGTGCTTTTAGTCACGGATGGGCGCGATGGTTTTCAACCGCAAAATTTTAATGGCCACAAAAGGCACATAAGACACATAAGAATTTCCGTGTATTTCGAGTCTTCTGTGGTTAAAAAAACATCACCACGGGACAAAAAGACCATACGGAAAGAATAAAATAGGTATTTTTTAATAAAAACCCGACCCAAAAAGACGTAAATACAAGATTTTTTGTGTTTTATGTGCCTTCTGTGGCCACTTTTGGAAACTGAGGGGACAGAGAAGGTGAAAAATTGACGTTTTTTCCTGGACAATTGGGAAAAGCATATTGCGTCCTGGTGGGGGGTGTCAATTTGGCACATTGTCACAGGCGGATGTGTCAGGGCGTCACTTTCTTTTCCAAGAGGTTAAAAATATAATATATTGCAAGGCAACAAGATGCAAAAAATAAATAAAATTGGCATGGTGTTTGCTAATGTCAGAAGGTGGTTATAAAAACAGGATTTTTGAAAATGGAAAGGAGGACGATATGTTGATGGTAAGGCGATATGAGAATGACCCGTTTGCGGAGCTTAAGTCGCTGCAGCGGGAGATGAACAGGTTGTTTAACGGATACGCAACCGGTCCTTCAGACGACTATCCGGCTGTGAATATCTGGAGCAGCGCCGAGGAAGTTCTTGTCACGGCGGAGCTGCCGGGTTTCGCGCTTGATGATATCTCGATCACGGTCAAGAACAACTACCTGACCATCGAGGGTGAGCGCAAACCCCAGAAAATGGAGGAAGGCGTGAAGTGCCACCGCTGCGAGCGGGGCTCCGGACGTTTCCTGCGTTCGTTCACGCTTCCTTATGAAGCGGAAGCAGACAAGGTGAAGGCGACCTACCGGGACGGTGTGTTGACCATCCGGGCGCCGCGCGCCGAGCACAGCAAACCCAGGCAGATCAAGATTACTGCCGATTAAGAAAGGAGGTTGGTCCCAATGAGCAGAAAGGACATACAGAAGAAGCAGGAAGAGATTGAGCTGGCCCAGGACCTGCCGGTGTTTGCGCCCGCGGCGGACATCTACGAGAAGGAAGACGCCATCCTGGTGGTGTGCGACATGCCCGGCGTGGATGATAAACACGTGGATGTGACCCTGGACAATGACGAGTTGACCCTGACGGGGTACCAGCATATCGAGGAGCCGGAAGGCTACGAGCTATTGCATCGCGGGTACGCGGAAGGGATCTTTCGCAGGAGCTTCACCCTGACCTCTGAGATCAACAGGGAGAAAATCGAGGCGAAAATAACGAATGGCATCCTGCGGTTAACGCTGCCGAAGGCGGAAGAAGTGCAGCCCCGGAAGATCAGCGTCAGCGCGGGTTAAGAAAATAATCGAACAACATAACAGGAAAGGACAATCACGCGGGAATACGGAACGGCCTCCGTTTCCTGCGTGATTGTCTACTACACAGGAGGCGTATATATGATCAGGCTTGAGCATCTGGTCAAAAAATTTGGTCCGAGAACCGCCGTGGACGACATTTCGTTTGATGTGGAAAAGGGGACGGTACTCGGTTTTCTTGGCCCTAACGGAGCAGGAAAAACAACAACGATTCGCATGATTGCGGGGTATTTGCAGCCCACGGAAGGATCCATTACGGTCAATGGCGTGGATGTCGTCAATCATCCCACAGCAGCGCAGAAGCATATCGGGTACATGCCGGAAAATACTCCGCTGTACGACGATATGACCGTGTGGAGTTTTCTCACGTTCATTGCGGAGGTACGCGGCTACACCGGCGCGGCGCGCCGACAGCGCGTGGATGAAGTCATCGAGGCATGCATGCTGCGCCCGGTGCGTCATCAGCCGATTGACACGCTCTCAAAAGGATACCGTCAACGCACCTGTTTCGCGCAGGCGCTGTTGCACAATCCTTCGATTCTGTTGTTGGATGAGCCCACCGAGGGGTTGGACCCGAACCAGAAAAAGGTGGTGCGGGACATGATCAGCGACATGGCCAAGGATAAAATCATCATGCTTTCGACGCATGTGCTCGAAGAGGTGGAGGCCATCTGCTCGCGGGTCATGATCATCAGCGAAGGCCGCATCAAGGCGGACAGCACGCCGCGGGCCCTGCGCAAGCGCAGCAGCCTGTACAACACGCTGACCATCGAGGTGTTGGCGCCCGCGGACAAGGCCGTGGCCGCCTTCCAGGCTATCCAGGATGTAAAAGAGGTCGTGCGATTGTCCGGGGACGAGCAGAAACAGACCCTGCGCCTCTATCCGCGGGATCATCAACCGCTGGCCGTGAGCGCGATCGATGTGGCGCACCGCAACAAGTGGATGGTCACTGACCTGCGGTCGGACCAGGGCCGGCTGGATGACGTCTTCCGGCAGGTCACCACCACCGACGATGTGATCCGCAAATCAGCCTGAACAAAGGGGTATTGAAAATGGATATGGTTCAACACAGTAAAGCAATAGCAAAGCGCGAGTGGGGCGCATATTTCAATTCCCCGGTCGCGTATATCTTCATTATCATCTTCCTGGCCCTGACCGGATTCTTCACGTTTTCAGTCAGCAGTTTCTATGAAGCGGGGCAGGCGGACCTGCGGGGATTCTTTTTATGGCATCCCTGGTTGTATCTCATCCTGGTGCCGGCCGTCGCCATGCGGCTGTGGTCGGAGGAACGGCGTTCCGGCACGATGGAATTGTTATTTACGTTGTCGGTGACGCCGGGGCAGGCCATGGCGGGCAAGATGATGGCGGCCTGGCTGTTCCTGACCCTGGCGCTGGCGCTGACCTTTCCGGTTCCGCTCACCGCGGCTTATCTGGGGTCGCCGGACTGGGGCGTGATCGTGTGCGGATATATCTCCAGCATGCTGCTGGCCGGCGCGTATCTGTCGGTCGGCATGTTCACCTCGGCGCTGACACGCAACCAGGTGATCAGTTTTGTCCTGGCGGTGGTGGTTGGGCTGTTCCTGATCTTGGCGGGCTTTCAGCCGGTGACGGCCCTGTTGAGCAAATGGGCGCCGTCGTGGCTGGTCAGCGGCGTGGCCGCGTTCAGTTTCATGCCGCACTTTGAGACCATGCAGCGCGGGATACTGGATATCCGGGATGTCGTTTATTTTGCGAGTGTCATCGGCTTCATGCTGTTTCTCACACACCTGGTCCTGAGCAACCGCTCCGGCAGATAACCATGCGGACAAATTTAATGTGAGGTATTCATGATGAAGGGAAAAACATATTCAACCATTTTCACCAGCGCCATCGGCGCGCTGGTTGTGCTGGGAATTCTCATCGCGGTTAATGCGCTTTTCGCGAATGTGCGTCTTCGCAAAGACCTGACCGAAGAAAGGATATACACGCTTTCCGGGGGCACGGTCAATATGCTTAAGGGGCTGGACCGCAACGTTACGTTGAAATTCTATTTTACCAGGGACAATCCGGATGTGCCGATGCCTCTGAAGAACTACGCGCAGCGCATCATCGACCTGCTGAATGAAGTGGTGTCGCACAGCGGCGGGAATGTAACGCTGGAAATCTACGATCCGGAACCGGATTCGGATGCCGAGGAATGGGCGCAGCGGTACGGGTTGACCGGGCAGGCGACGGGCATGCTGGGCCTGCACCCCAATCTCTATCTCGGGTTGGTGGCGGTGTCCGGCACGAAGGAAGCGTCGATACCGTTTCTGGCGCCCGCGCTGGAGCCGCAGATGGAATACCTGGTCATTCGCCTTGTGCAGGAGGTGACCCAGGTGTCCCGCTCCAAACTGGGGATCATGAGCGCGCTGCCGGTGATGGCCCCTCCGGCTTCGCCTTATGGGCCCGCGCCCGGACAACCGCAGGACTGGTTTTTTGTCAGCGAGCTGAAGAAACAATACGAAGTCCAGCGCATCCCGATGGAGGCGGAGCAGATTCCCGCGGATATCAATACGCTGGTCCTGGTGCATCCCAAGGGGATTTCCGAGCGCACATTGTACGCGATTGACCAGTTCCTCCTCAAAGGCGGGCGTTTGATGGCCTTTGTGGATCCACTGTGCATCAGCGAAGAGGTGTCGCGGGATGAGCCGATGGGCGGCATGCCCATGCTTGCATCCGATATCAACACCTTGTCGCGCGCCTGGGGCGTGGAAATGCCCGTGGACGCCATTGTCGCGGATATTGACCTGGCGACGCCGGTGAACCTCGGCAATGGCCGCGCCGAGCGGTTGCCTACATGGCTGACCTTGCGCGGCGGGGCGCATATGGACCCGGATGAGATCATTACCGGGACGTTGGACAGTCTCATGTTGCCGTTCGCTGGCGCGGTCAAGGGCGCCGCCGCGGAGGGGCTGACCTTGACCCCATTGTTGTTCGCCTCGAAGGAGGCAGTAACCGTGAATTCGTTTATGGCCCGCAATCCGGCGGCCTTGAACACCCGTTCGGGCACGCCCGCTCCGGTTGCCGCGCTGGCCGTGCGCCTGGCCGGTTCCTTTAAGACCGCGTTCCCCGCCGGCCAACCCGCCGCGGAGGGCGAGGAATCTCCCGCGGATACCCCGGACGCCTCGCTTAAAGAGAGCGAAAGGGACGGCGTGGTGGTCCTGATTGCCGATGTCGACATGCTGGCGAATGAATTTGCCGTGCGTGCCCTCAACTTCTTCGGCCAGACCATGTACCAGCCGATGAATGACAACCTGAACCTGACGTTGAACCTGGCCGAACAGCTTTCCGGCAATGAAGCCCTGATCGGATTGCGGGGCCGGGGCTCGTTCAACCGTCCGTTCGACCGGGTACTGGCGATGGAGAAAGAAGCGCAGCAGCGCTGGCAGGAGGAAGAGGAAAAGCTCCAGCAGAAACTGCAGGACACCCAGGAGCGGATCAACGAGTTGCAATCCGCCAAGAACCAGGACCAACAGTTCATCCTCAGTCCGGAACAGCAACAGGAAATCGAAAAATTCCGCGCGCAACGTTTCGAGACCCAGCGGCAGCTCAAGGAGGTACGCAAGAATCTCCGGCATAACATCGAGCAGTTGGGAATGAATCTGAAAGTTATAAATATGGCCGCCGTGCCCGCGCTGGTGGCGCTGTACGGTATCGGGCATTGGTGGGTTCGCCGTAAACGGGCGGCATAATCAGGAGGAAGTGTATTATGTCAGTGAAGACCCTTGTGATATTACTTGTCGTACTCGCGCTGGTGGGTGGCATCGCTATGCTGGCCACCCGTAAACCCGCGCAAGAACAGTCGGTGGAAGCGGGCGACCGTCTGTTGCAGGACCTGGAGGTTAACTCCATTACGTTTGTGGAAATAAGCCAGGGCGTGGAAACCACCCGTCTGGAGCGTATCGACGGGACGTGGTGTGTGGCCAACCGGTTCAACTATCCGGCGGATTTCGAGCG
>RZZM01000323.1 GCA_009929845.1 Spartobacteria bacterium | reverse complement strand
TTAACATCGATAGTCGAACCTCAATATTTTTGCAGTTCGGGGCCATTTCGGCCTCTTTGGGCTTCGAAAATGCCGTCCAGGGCCCTCCGAAAGGCCTCCGCAGGCCAAAAAATGGCTATTTTAGGCCAAAACGACAGTTTTCGCATTGCTCTGTCCCCACTCTCCATCCCCACTCTCCATTTACCACCCGCTTCGCTGGAGGCCACGGAGTGCACGGAGATAAAAGATTTGTGTTTGCTCATGTTTTATTACAGGAGGTAACAGAGGGAAAGCAGGGGACAGAGAACGAAACAATCGCCATTTTTTGGCATTTTATGATACATTTTATGCACAAGAACCCCCATTTTTCGCAAAAATCGCCTCTGAATTGTATTTTTTGTGGAATCGTGTTGACATTTGTGGACATTTTGTATTTATTGTCCATGTTTTATATAAATTGTCCTAAAAAAGGTAAAATTAGATGAATTTAGGCGTAAAAGACGCGGCAAAGCTGCTAAATGTCTCGGAAAAAAGCATTTATAGATGGATACGTGATCGCTCGATGCCCTGCATGCGCATACAGGATCAGTACCGCTTCAATCGTTCCGAGCTGCTGGAATGGGCGGTTTCACGTAAAATTGAGGTTTCTCCGTCCATTTTCAACGAGCCGGAGAGCCGGGGCCAGCCGTTGCCGAGTATTTCCGAGGCGCTGGAAGCGGGCGGGATTATTTACCGCGTGGAGGGCACGACCAGGGATGACGTGCTTCTCTCGATGGTCAGGCATATGAATGTCCCGGACAATGTCGACAAGGATTTTCTGTTCAGCGTCCTGCAGGCGCGCGAAGATTTGGGATCGACCGGCATCGGCGACGGCATCGCCATCCCGCATGTCCGGAATCCTGTGGTGCTGCACATTTCGCAACCGTCCATCACCCTTTGCTTCCTGGAAAATCCGATTGAGTTCGCCTCGCTGGACGGCAAACCGGTGGATATTATTTTTGCATTGATCAGTCCGACGATTCGAGGGCATTTACACATGCTTTCCCGGCTCATGTTCATGTTGCGCGACGCGGGCTTCCGCGAGACTTTGCGCGCGCAGGGAACGCGCGAGCAAATCCATGCCTGCTTTCAGGAGACAGAGGTCCGGCTGTTCCCGGAAGAGCGCCATACGCCACCAAAATGACAACACTCTTTCTCCTCTCTCTTTTACTGGTAGTATGCGCGGGGATCGTTGCGTGGCTTTGGCGGCGTGTTTTCAGCCGCGCAGCCTCCGTTGTCGCCGGTCTGTTGCTTACGGGCTGCCTGTTGGGGCTCCTCCCGGCTATAGCGGTGCTGGCCAGCGGAAAAAGCCTGTGCCTCACCGAAAATGCGGCGCTGCCCGTCGGCTCGCTTTCATTGCAGATCGATCCCTTGTCGGCGTTCTTCCTGCTTCCGATATTCCTACTTTCCGGCATGTCCGCGGTGTACGGGCGGACCTATTTCCGACAGCATGAAGCGGGACGGCGACTCGGCCCGCACTGGTTTCTGTTCAGCCTGTTTGTTGTCGGGATGGCGATGGTCGTTGTGGCCCGGGATGCGATCATTTTCCTTATTGCCTGGGAAATCATGACGGTCGCCTCCTTTTTTCTGGTGACCTTTGATCATGAGCGACCCAGTGTCCGCAATGCGGGCCTGCTTTATCTGGCCCTGTCGCATGTTGGCGTGGCCTGCCTGTTCGCGTTGTTCATCACACTGGGCGGCAGTGCCGGCAACACGGCCTTTTCGACTTTTTCCTTTACCGGGAAAAGCGCGGTCGGCGCCATCCTGTTCCTTTTGGCGTTAACGGGTTTCGGCTTAAAGGCCGGCTGCATGCCCTTGCACATCTGGCTGCCGCGCGCGCATCCGGCGGCGCCCAGTCACATCTCGGCGCTCATGTCGGGGGTCATGATCAAGCTTGGTATCTACGGCATTATGCGGGTGCTTTCGTTTGCCCAGGCGCCACCCTTCTGGTGGGGCGCAACGTTGATCGTGCTGGGCGCCTTTTCCGGCATCCTTGGCATTATCTACGCGCTCATGCAGCATGACCTGAAAAAAATGCTGGCCTATTCCAGCATTGAAAACATTGGCATCATCACCATGGGTTTGGGGGTCGGACTGCTGGGCCGCGCAACGGGCCATACATTCGTTGCCGCGCTGGGATTTGCCGGGGCACTTCTGCATGTATTGAATCATGCGCTGTTCAAGGGCCTGCTTTTTCTGGGGGCCGGGACCATCCAGCATGGCGCGGGCACAATCCATATGGAGCATCTGGGCGGTCTTCTGAAAAAGATGCGATTCTCGGGCGCGGCCTTCTTTACCGGGGCCCTGGCGATATGCGCCCTGCCTCCGTTGAATGGCTTTGTAGGTGAATTTTTGATCTACAGCGCGTGCTTCCAAGGCGGGGCGCATCTCGTGTCCGCCTGGGGAAGCGCCTTTCTGTTTGCCGCGCTGACGGCCCTGGCTGTGATTGGCGGACTGGCCGTTGCCTGTTTCACCAATGGCTTCGGAATGATCTATCTGGGGGAACCGCGCACCCCCGCGGCGGCGCATGCCCATGAAGTCGGACGGGGCATGCTCTATCCCATGGCCACGCTGGCGGGCCTCTGTCTGCTGCTTGGCCTGACGGAACCATTTTTAATCACTACGCTCATCCATCCGGTGGCCGTGATCACTCCGGGCGCGCATGCCGGGGTGGTCGGCGCGCTTTCCGCCTCCGGCGCCCTGTGCAGGAACATTCCCGGCATGGCCCTGGCGCTGCTGCTGCTGATCGGCGCGCTGGCCCTCCTGCGCAAGCGGCTGCTCACGGGCAGGGAGATCGCTTTCGCGGGAACCTGGGACTGCGGCTATGGAACGCCCACCCCCCGCATGCAATACACCGCCTCCTCGTTTGCGGCGCTGACGACAGGCCTGTTTGCAAAACTGTTTCAGCCCCGAATCAGCCTGCATACGCGCGAAGGGTATTTTCCGAAACCCGCCGACCTGCGCACGGTCTGCACGGACCTCTTTGTCGCCCGGTTATACTGGCCCTGCTTCCAGCTTCTTCACAGGAGCGTCAACCTCCTGAAGGTATTTCAGCACGGATACACACATCTGTACATTCTCTATATCCTGCTCATCCTTTTGGGCTTCATGCTCTGGAAGGTGGTGTAATCATGATGTCCTCCCTCTGCTTCTGGTTTTCAGGTTTGTTGCTGGCGCCCCTGCTGCCGGGAATCATCAACAAAACCAAGGCGGTGTTTGCCGGACGCAAAGGCGTCCCCTTGCTGCAATCCTATTACGACCTCGCCAAGCTGCTGCGCAAAGGCGCGGTGTACAGCCGAACCACAACCCTGCTCTTTTGCGCCGGACCGATTGTCGGGTTGGCGGCGCTCATCACAGCCAGTCTGCTGGTACCGCTTGGCGGGGTCGCGGCGCCCCTGGGATTTTCCGGCGACCTGATTGTATTTGCCTACCTGCTGGCCCTGGCGCGGTTTTTTTTACCGTCACCGCCGCCCTGGATACCGGCTCCAGTTTCGAGGGCATGGGGGGCAGTCGCGAGGTCTGGATCGCCATCCTTTCCGAACCGGCGCTGTTTCTCGCCTTTGGCGCGCTGACCCGGCACAGCGGATTGTGGTCATTGTCCGGCGTCATGTCCGGGCTCGCTTCCAGCGCGTTGGCGGACGCCCTTCCGCTCATTCTATTGCTGGGGATTGCGCTATTCATTGTACTGCTCGCGGAAAACTCGCGTATCCCTGTCGACGACCCGAACACGCATCTCGAGCTGACCATGATTCATGAGGTCATGATTCTGGACCATGGTGGTGTTGACCTGGCCTTCATACTATACGGGGCCTCCCTGAAACTCTGGATAACGGGGGCCGTGCTCATGAACATACTCCTGCCGGTGCGAACAGGGTCTTCGTGGCTGGATGGCGTTATCGGGGTGACGGGCATGGCGGGACTTGCCGTTGTTATTGGAATCACGGAATCCTCCATGGCTCGTCTGCGACTCCGCCGCATACCGCAATACATGGTAGGCGCCATTGCGCTGGCGGCCATCGCGCTGATTCTTGCATTGCGAGGCACATCATGAATTCACCGGCCAATGGCATCCTGCTTTTTTTCATGTTGACCAATCTGGCGCAACTGGGTTCCAGCCGCCTGAAAGTGTGTATTCACATGCTTTCACTTCAGGGAATGGCCCTGGCTGTGCTGCCTTTTATGGTTTCCGGGGAGGGCATGGGCCTGCATGCGATTCTCGCCGCGCTGTTTGCGTTGACCGTGCGCGGTATCGCCATCCCCTGGCTCCTGTTGCGGGCCCTGCGCGAAACCGGGGTCAACCGGGAAGTGGAACCCTATATTGGATTTTCCGCCTCCATCCTGACGGGGGTTTGCGCCCTCGCGGCCTGTTTCTATTTTTCGCCGCGACTGGCCCTGCCGTCGGCCCAGGCCGCTTCCGACGTCGTGCCCGTGGCGCTCTTCAGTATCTTTGCGGGCCTGTTTCTGATCATCACCCGACGCAAGGCGCTGACCCAGGTGGCCGGATACCTGGTGATCGAAAACGGCATCTATGCCTTTGGGGTGGCCGTAGCCGCCGACAGCTCCTGGTTGATTGAACTGGGCGTCATGCTCGATATCCTCGTGGCCATTCTCATCATGGCCATCATGGTATACCATATCAATCGCGAATTTGATCACATCAATATCGACTGTTTATCCAGTTTGCACGACCGGCGAACGCCGGTGGATAAACGGACTGCACCCGTTGAGGCGGCGTCATGACACTCCCGCTGATTTTACTTCCGGCCATGGCAGGCATCGCCGCCTTTTTCATCCCCGCGCCCCGATGGAGCCGGCGGCTGTTGTTGACTACCGCGGTGTGTCATCCGGCCTTGCTTGTCCCGTTCTGGGCAACCGGGTTACCGGCCGCCAACACCGACTGGTTTCAACTGGACGGCATCGGCCTGCTTTTTTTATCTATTATATCGCTCTTGTTCCTTGCCGCCACCGTGAGCGCAACGGTCTACCTGCCGCAGCAGGCGTCGACCGGGGGACACATGCGCGAGTCGACCTTTACCGGATGCCTGCTCTTTTTTCTGGCCACCATGTCCTTTGTCTGTTTGTGCCGCGACTTCGGACTGCTGTGGATCGGGGTGGAGGCCACCACCCTGGCCAGTGCGCCGCTCATATTTTTTCACCGGAACAATCGTTCGCTGGAAGCTACGTGGAAATATCTGCTGATCTGTTCGGTCGGCATTGCGCTGGCCCTGATGGGCAACCTGTTTCTAACCGTCAGCGCCCAGTACGCGCTGTGCGGCAGGGAAGCTTCGCTGTGGATTCCCCACCTTATGGAAATCGCCCCCCGGCTGAATGGTCCGTGGCTCAAGGCGGCCTTTGTCTTTCTGTTGATCGGCTACGGAACCAAGATGGGTCTGGCCCCCATGCATACCTGGCTGCCGGACGCGCACAGCGAAGCGCCATCCCTGGTTTCGGCCCTGCTCTCCGGCGCCCTCCTCAATTGCGCTTTCCTGGGAATCCTGCGGGCGTTTGCCCTTTGCGTGGCGACAGGAGAAGCCGCCTTCGCCAAGGACCTGCTGCTCGTGCTCGGGTTGCTTTCCCTGCTTGTCGCAGCCGTGTTCATCCTCGGCCAAACCGACTACAAACGTATGCTGGCTTACTCGAG
>RZZM01000748.1 GCA_009929845.1 Spartobacteria bacterium | reverse complement strand
CGGGTCATGGGGGGCAAAATTGATGCAGGTGATCGGCCAATCCTCAGGGGGAAGGTCACCGTTCACCTCGGCCAGAAAGGATACCATCTCCTTCCCCTTGTGCCAGCGTGCATTATCCCAGCAGATCGTGAGTTTCGCGTCCGGATAGCGCAGGCGTAGTTCGACCAGGAAATCGGTGGTATTGTCCGTTTGGGCCACCGGATACGGCATCACATGCATCTCGCCCGTCAAGGCGTCGAGCGCTCCATAAAAAGGTTGGCGTGCCTGTGTGTTGACGACGTCGAGCGTTGCACGCTCGTTGCGCTTGGCCCAAGCATACCCACAGACGTCTCCCCAATGGAGGAAGCATTCGTCCATAAAGAGCAGCACGCGTTCCTGCCGTTCGATCGCGTCCTGGTGCTCCGTCACGTACGCCGTCAGTTCGGCATGTTTCGCAGCGACCTGGGCTTCGTTTTTTTGGGATTGCTGGCCTGCACCTTCTTCCAACTCAGGCCGGCGGCGTGGAGGAGCGCATCGTAGCTTTGATCCGATTGATACACGACGCCATACTGATCCTGCAGATGCGCCCGCAACCGTGCGACATCGCAGGGGGACTGCGCGGCAATCCAGGTCAGCACCTCCGTCCGTTGCGTCGCGGTCAGATAGCTTTCCGAGCCACGGTAGCCGATGCGCAAACCGTCGGTGCCCAACGCGTGATAGATTTTCTTCCATTTGCTAATACATGCTTTCGAGACGGGAAGCACCTCCCGGATGGTCGCATAGGGTGTCCCCTGGAGCGCCAACAGCACTGCGATGGCGCGTCGATACTCGCGTACGTCGGTGGTCGTTTGGAGAAATGCGTGCAGGTCAGTCTCCATCGGTCATCCTCCCAGGGTAGGCACGGTACGTCCGGGAGATGATACCACAAAACTGCCGCCTGGTTTACAAACCATCTAGGGTTACTATATACGGAATCCCTATTCTCAACCTTGTATTCAGAGGTAATCATACTACAAGTTTATCGTATTGTCTACACGCCTAAAGGCACTACTAATAGTGAAGATATACCCAGCGAAAGCTGAGTAGTATTGTTAATTGCGATAAATTACACAATTTTGTGTCCGTGCCAATTACAAACTCGGTTCAACCCGCAGGCAGACAGACAACAC